>JACPAV010000011.1 GCA_016180645.1 Nitrospirota bacterium
GACCCTCCCCTACGCATAATGACCAACATAAACCTTTCAAAGAATGGCAAAAGTCGATCTTAGAGCCTCTGACAGAATGCCGATTCGTAGGGGACCATCTTCAGATGCTCCCTCTTGTCGGGAGGGTCTGAAGACCCTCCCCTACGCATGATGACCAACATAAGCCTTTCAAAGAATGGCAAAAGTCGATCTCAGTGTATTGAAGATCCCGCGACGGGATTCGGGGAGGAAGGGTGGTTTCTCGGGAGGGGCGCTACTTCATGCAGGCGCCGCCGAAATCCGGCCGGGCGCGACCACAGGAGTTTCACGGGTCCCCATCGCCTCCCCGGAGGTCGATACGTTGCGCGAGTCGGAAGGAAAAATCGAAGAGTTGAACCGCGACCTTGAAAAGGCCGTCGGGCGGCTTCGGGAAACGATAGGCGAACGGGATACGGAACTCGAAACCGCCCGCCGACAACTCGATCTCCTGGTCCAAGAGGAGCAGCCGAAGTATCGACACGATAGCCAACCGGGACAAGGTCGGCCTCTTCGAAGCCGCGGGCGGTGGAACGTTGTTTCTCGATGAAATCGGCGATATTCCCCTCCCCTTGCAGGCCAAACTCCTCCGGGTTCTCCAGGAAGGCTCCGTGCGCCGGATCGGCTCGGACCGCGAGGTGAAAATCGACGTGAGAGTCGTTTCGGCCACAAACCGCGAACTGAAACAGGCGGTCAAAACGGGACAATTCAGGGAAGACCTGTACCATAGACTCCATGTCTTTCGAATCGAAATCCCTCCCCTGCGCGAACGGAGAGAGGACATCCAAACGCTGGCCCGGTTCTTCGTGGAAGCGGTTCCGCAGATGGAGACGGGACCGGTGAAGTCGATCTCCCGCGGGGCCCTCCGCCTGCTCGCGGGATACGCCTGGCCGGGCAACGTGCGCGAGCTCGAAAATGCCGTCCGAAACGCCTATGTGTTGAGCCGTGGCCCGGGCATTGAAAGTCGACCGCTCGCAACTCTCATCCTGGATCAAGACATTCAAGATTCCCACCCGGATGCACCGCGCTTCCTGAACCAGAAAAGAGGAGATTCATCTTCCCCCTTCTCGCCGGCCGGCCACGGGGAGTCACGAAAAAGGGAATCTCTCCCTCTCCCTCCCTGGTCCGATCCCCCTCGGAGCGAGGTTGAAATCCCTCCATGGAAGGGTTACAGTTTCCGTCATGGTCGATGGCGACGCCGTCATGCCCCCGTGGGCACAATCGCTCTCAGAAGATATCCGCGCTTTCATTCGAGAGGGCCGGGAGGACCGTACACTCGCGGCTGAAGACCGCCGACAAGCCGCCGAAGATCGCAAGGAGATGGTCCGGACATTCTTGATGCTGACGCGTGTCTTGGAAGGAATTCTGAAAACCCAACGGCAGCAGACTGAAATCCTCCACACTCACACCGAGTTGCTCAAGACCAACACGGAATTGTTTAGAACCAATACGAAACTCCTGAAGGCCAACAATCTCCTGCTTCAGAAGGCTCTTTCGAATGGGCGACTGGGAGGCAACGGCCGAGGCAGGCCGGGTCGCCCACCGAGATCGCACTAACTTTCAAAACCCAGGCCGGACCTCCGGCCCCCTCTGCTTCCCGCAGAACGTCCACCCCTCGATGGAACCCGCCCCGGTGAATCAGAATTGCGAGGTCCGATGAAATCCGAGTGGAAGCGGTGCTTCGCGATTCCCCTGCTTTTCGTAGCGACTGCCTTGACCTCATGTAATGACGATGCCGCACAGTCCGAACCGGCGCTCAAACGTGGCACTCGGCTTCTGGAACGCGGAATTCCAAGCCAAGCTGAAGAAGCGTTCGACGCAGTCCTCGCGGCGGAACCCGGCCATGCCGGCGCAAAACTCGGCCGCGGACTCTCCCGATTCCTCTGGCTTTTCGATCTGGGGAACTGGATCGGGATGCTCGCGCTCGGTGGGAATGAATCGCACCCGAAGTCATCGCCCCCCCTGTTTCTTGCCCCTCTTCGCGCCACCACGCCGCCGCGGCCGACTCGAGATGAAAACGATGCCTTCCATGGATTCCTCGTGGGTACATTCCATCAACTCTCGACTCTGATGACGGAGACGGAGGTGGACCTCGCGGTGGCGGCCGAGTCACCTGGGACCCTCCTCTCCTTCGAGCGCCTCCCTTTCAAACTGAACGGCAAAGAGATCGCCGATCTCGGCGGCGAATGGCGCGCCTCCGACGCACGCATGGCCGGCATCGGCGCATCCTTCTTCTCGGGCGCGTTTCGCCTGGTCCTCTCCCAGGATCTCAAGACGGACTACGCAGGACTCTTCTCCTTCGCCAACCAGACGATCCTCCGCGCCCTCGATGAGGCGCGCGAAGGACAGGAGGACACCGGGCTTGCGGGACTCCTGAATCTGTTCGTTTTTCTTGTCACTCGACCCGACTACCCAGGCTTCCTGACTCCAAGCGCGCTCGACCTCGATCAAAACGGAACCCCGGACGGTGGGGAGGCCCACCTCCGTCTCCGGGAAAACCTCCTCCGGCAAACACAAGAGATCCAAGACATCCTCCGGGTGAAACTCGAAGAAGCGGACGATCCCGTCAAGCGCCCCTTCGGCATTCACCGTCGCTCGGCCGCCTTGGGGAACACGCTCGTCATCGGGTCGGGACCGAAATCGATCCAGGTCACCCTCCCCGCCGAACTGGACGCGTCACTCAAAAAGACCGCCGGCCATCTCCGTCAACATGATCCCGTCCAACTTTCCATGAAGTCCGATCTCGCGCCGATGCTCGCGTTCGCGGTGACGGCTTTCCTGAAAACGGGCCTCCTTCCCATTCCGGCGGACCTGACGGTACTGGACACCCAAATCGTGCAGGCCCTTTTCGTTGGAGGACTCAACCGGGACATCGGCCTCGACGTCTACGCCCTCCTCTCAAACCCGCTCAATCTCCGTTCCTTCCTTCCGCTCGCCCGCTCGGACCGTCCACCGGACGAGATCAATTTCCTGCTCGAATGGGAATGTCCCGCCGCGCTCGCCGGCGCCGTCATCGGGACATCGGCTTATTTTCCCGGCAGCGGCGATCTGATTTGCGGCGGTGGCGAGACGCTCGTGGACGCGCCCCACTTCACCGATCCAATTTTCTCGGCCTTCAAGTTTCCTTCAATCGAGGCAGACGGTATCCCAAGTTCCCTGCCGTACCTCCCCTTCCCTGACCCCACGCTTGGGGGTTTCCTTTATTTGGAAGATGAATCCGGTCTGCGGCCGGCCTCACTCTCCTCCCTCAACGCTTTCATCGCCCAATTCGGCCCTCTGGTCTCAGGTGCATTGGGCGCGCCACTTCGACCATGAAACGTCTCCCACTCCTCGCCACGGCTGTGGTTGGCCTCCTCGGCTGCACAAGCGAAAGCCCCTGCCGCGTGCCCACCCCTTCCGAGATCGCCCAAGCTCCCCCCGGCGAGATCGAGCTGGGTATCTTCAAGACCTTCACCGGACGCCTCCTGAGTCCAATTGGCGATCAAGTTGAAGTAGGCACGATGCCCGTCAATCTCGCTGTTTCTCCCGATGGAAGATTCGCGGCGGTGACGCATGCCGGGGCGCGGGATCTGACACTCGCTAATCCCGTTGATCAAAGTATTCGGATCATCGAGATTGACTCCGGCCGAATCATCACCACGCTCGCCGAACCCAATCTTTTCTCCGGCATTGTCTTCAATCCGAACGGGCTGGAACTCTACGCCGCTACGGGTGCAGGGGGTGAGGTGGTCGCCTACAACGGAAACTTCGAACGTTCATGGGTCATCCCGATCGAAAACTACCCGGCAGGATTGGCCGCTACGCCCGACGGCCGGACGCTGCTCGTGTCACGCATGCTCAAACACACGGTAACGCTAATCGACACGGAACGGATCGAAAAGATAGCCGACTTGGAAACATGGGCCTACCCGTTGGACATCGCGGTCTCGCCCGACGGTTCCCGCGCCTACGTGTCGAACTGGGGCGATTCCTCCATTGCCATTCTCGATCTCCGGGAAAAACGCACCTTGGGCCGCGTTGAGGTCGGAAAACATCCCGAGGGCGTGGCGCTCAATCCCGACGGAAATCTCCTGTACGTTGCAAACAGCGATTCGGACGACGTCAGCGTGGTTGATACGGCAACCCAAACCGTTGCGGCAACGATTTCATTGAAATGGAACGGCACCGATCCCCTGGGAATCACACCGGTGGATGTTGCCGTCTCGGCCGACGGAACCCGTGTTTACGCGGCCACGGCAGGCGACAACGCGATCGCCGTTATCGATGCCGCACAGCGCACCCTCCTCGGCCGGATTCCGGTCGGTCACTACCCAACCGCGCTGGCCGCCTCCGCGGGCCGGCTTGTCGTTGCCAACATGAAATCGGCCGTCGCCCGCCCCAATGTCGGCCGGGAGTTTGTCGGCGCCATCCAGCGTGGATCGGTGTCGATTCTCGATCGGCCCTCCGATTCCGAACTTCCGGCACTAACCGAAATAGTCCGCCGCAACGCGAGCCGAGCCGAAGCCGCCTTCCCCATCGGCGACTCGTGCACAAATCTGGATGGCCCCGTCCCTCTCAGCGAGGGTCAGCCGTCCCCCCTCCGCCACGTCGTCTATGTCGTGCACGAGAACAAGACGTACGATTCCGTCCTGGGGGACATGCCCGAACCGGCGCGAACCGATCCCTCCCTCGTTCGCTACGGCGAAACGGTCACGCCCAATCTCCACGCCCTCGCGAGCCGCTTCGCCAACCTCGACAACTGCTACGTCCCCGGCGAACAGGCCCTCCAGGCCCACACGTGGATCTCGCAAGGCTGGATGAACGATTTCGCGGAGAAAAACGCCCCGGCCATGTGGGGCCGGCCCGACGGAGGCGCCTTTTTCGTCCCCGGCGCGGACCCCGCCGCCCGACCGTCAGACCGGTTGCTCCTGGACGCGCTGGCCGATGCCGGCCTGAGATTCCGAATGTACGGCGAAGTGACCGGCACCCTCTCCGATTTCTTCGGATCGTACCGCACGAGTATCGATCTCAACTACCCCACGTGGAGTTTGCAGGTGCGCGACGTGGATAAAGCGGCTGAGTTCATCCGCGAACTGAATGAAGGGATCTTCCCCGCTTTCGTGATCCTCTGGCTTCCCAATGACGTGACCAACAGGACGGAGCCGGGCAAGCCTTCGCCCGAATCGATGGTCTCAGACAACGACCTCGCGACAGGCCAAGTTGTAGAAGCCATCAGCCGAAGCCCGTTCTGGAATGAAACCGTCGTATTCATCTTCAACGACGACACGCAGGGCCAAGCCGACCACATCGACTCCCACCGCGGACCGTGCGTTGTCGTCGGTCCGCACGTGAAACGAGGCCACACGTCCCACGTCCACTACTCGATCCCCTCCTTCCATCGCACGATGGGCCTCATCCTCGGTGTGGCCCCGATCAGCCGTTACGACCAACTCGCCCCCCCCATGTACGACCTCTTCTCCTCGAAACCCCTCAATTCGGAACCGTACACTCCCGTCGATCCCTCCATCCCCTTCCGCCGGAACTGATGAAGCGGTGGGTTCTTCCCTTTGTCCTCCTGACCCATGCCCACTTTTCGTGCGCAGGGCTCATTCGCGGCAATCGCGACTATTTCGCGATTCATGGTTTGCCTGAAGGTGCAGCCCTCCGGGTCAACGGCGCGCCGGCAGAGCCGGGTACCTGTCTTGTCTTCGAACGCCACGAGGATTCGACGATCGATATCCTGCAAGATGGACGCGTCTTGGGCACCATCCGTCTGCGCAGGGAGGTGTATGGCCCCGCCCTCCTGGAATCCATTTACGCCGGCGGAGTCGTTGGCGCCTGGTTGGATCACAAAGGCGGGGGCCTGTACGAACTGAAGGAGGATCGCTCGGATTCCGGCAAGCAGGAGATCTCGAGCGTTCGCCTGGAATCGGAATGTGGACCCTCGTGGAATCGCTACCGAGTATCCATTCTAGGGGGGGTCACCGTAAAGCATAAGGATCCCGGGAGGCGAACTCCGGAAACCCAGTTCAATCAGGGCTGGCTCACATTGGGAGGGAGGGGATTCCAGCCTTTGGAGCTATTCACCGAAGTCTACTACTTGAGATATGCCGACACCCGTGACCGCCGGCAGGAGGAGGACACGGCGTTTTCTCTCCCTTTCCCGGGCCTTTCGGCGCCGGCGGGATTGAACCTCTATCTCGTAAGCCTTTCCCGCCTGGATGTATTCCTGGGGGCAGGGCTGGCGCTCTTCTCAGGAGGCGCCGGAAACGGCCTCGGTCCCTCCACCGCCCATCTCGGATTTCGGGTGCGCTTCAAAGATAATTGGGAACTGACGTCGCAGCTAAAGTACCTGACGCTTCTTCGCTCCTTTGGAGACGATGAACTGGATTCGACCCATCTCGCAGAGCGTTGGATCCTTCAGTATGGCGTCGGCCGATCTTGGCGATAGGCCGCCCGCTTTCCCCACTCGAATACCCTATCTTCGCGATCCCAGTTTCTTTCTGAGAAACGCCCGGAGCTTCTTCATGGTCTTCACGGCGGCCCTCGCCTCCGCAGGCGTCGCTTCATCACCGGGATAGCGCACGGTCACCGCATAAACATTTAGGCCGATGGCAGCATCCCTGACGACCTGCACCAAGGGATCGATGCCGGACGCCAGGTCCAGCAGCTCCCGAAGATCGTGTGTCTTCGGAAACATGATATTGTGCAGCGTCAGGAACCCCTTGAGATATTTCTCAACGCACTGCTGCGCGTGGAAACAAACAATGTCAGGCATCCCTTTTTGACGCAAGGACACCAATTTCGCCGCAGCCTTGAAATCGGCCTCGGCCTTGCTGACCCAAGCCTGGTACTTACTGCCGTTTTTCATATAGAATTTGCCCCTTCGCAAGAACTTCGTCGAGGAAGGGATCGAACCACTTTAGACGCTTCCGGACCTCCCCCGGGGTCAAAACAAGAATGTCCATTGGGGTGAACGGAATGTCACATGCCTTGTACGCCTCATATCGCCTACGCGAAGGCCGCTTGCGGCTGTTCATGATGACCAGAATATCCACGTCGCTGTCCACTGTCGGTCTGCCATAGGCATACGATCCGAAAAGGATCACCTTGATGGGATTGAAGTTCCGCACGATACGGTCGCGAATCTCCAGAATGGCGCTGCGCGGCACCTTCCGGAGTCCCCGACCGTTGTGAACGACCTTGCGAGCCATGGTGCGAGTATACCCACCCTGATGCCAACCGAAAAGCCGACCCCCGCGGTGACGGTGCGAAGGAAATCGACTCGTGTTAAACTCCCACCCCGTCATGACGATCAAGCACTGGCTCCTGTTCGTCCTCCACAAATTGATTGATTGGTTCACTCGCGTTCTCGCGTGGGTCGGCTACCGGCTCCACCCCGAGGCCAATCCAAATCGGTATGGCGTCGATCTGATCCGGGATATTCCCTACTCCGGTTCGGGAAATTCCGCGCACCGGCTCGATGTCTACCGTCCCAGGTCCGACAAGCCCCTGCCCACGCTGATGTACATCCACGGCGGCGGGTTCACCGTTTGCTCCAAGAGCACCCACCAGATCTTCGCGCTTGTCTTCTCCTCACAAAAATACGTCGTCTTCAACGTCAATTATCGGCTCGCACCCATTCATCGGTACCCGGCTGCCATCGAAGACGTCTGCACCGCCCTCCTCTGGATTCTCGATCACGCCCGCGAGTACGGAGCCGATCCGGATCAGCTCGTCATCGCCGGTGAATCGGCCGGAGGGAACCTCACGGCAGCCCTCGCCTACATCATCACACACCGCCGCGAGGAGGCCTTCGCGCGGGCCGCTTTCGATCGCCAACCCAACATCCGCGCGGTCCTTCCGATCTACGGCATCCATGATCTGAATGACATTCCTCGCTTCTGGCGCAATCCGGACAAGGCTAGAAAAATGTCCTGGGCCATCAAAGGCGAACTCCAGTGGTGTGCTGACGCCTACGTGGGCGATGCGCCGGAATTGGCCCCACTCGCCCATCCTCTGCGGCGTTTCACCGAGCCGCCCCCGGACGGCTCACGCCCGTTGCCCCCGTTCTTCATCCCCGTCGGCACCGCCGATCCCCTGCTGGACGACTCCCGCCGCCTCCACGCCGCGATTCAAGCCCGTGGTGGCTCCAGCGAACTGCACATCTACCCCGGCGAAATCCACGGCTTCAACGCGATGCTCTGGCGCTCAAACGCGCAAGCCAAATGGAAGGCTCTTTTCAGCTTCCTCAGCCGGCACGTTCCCGGCGCCCCACCCGTCAACCTCCGGTTCACGCAACAGCCATCTTCCCACCCAATACCGTAAAACAGCCGCACAACTGATTCCTGGAACAATCTCACGGTTCGACCGCTGAGAAAGAACCCTACGAGATCTCGCCCCGCGGCCTGAACGCGCGAATCACCTCCACCGGAAACGACCAATGGTCCGCTCGCTCAGTCCGGATCTCTTGGAATCCGGCGGCGGCCAGCGCGGGACCAACCGAAGTCCCGCGTCCGCCCCCCCACAAGCTCGGAAACAGGCGGTAGAACCATTCGAACAGTTTGTGATACCAGGTCTCCGCTTTCACCCGGTCCACGACCACGATCCGTCCGCCCACGCGGAGGACTCGGTGGCATTCCGCAAGGGAAGCGGCGATATCCTCCGGTCGCAGGAGATCGAGCACGAAAATATTCAGAATGAGATCGAACACGGCGGGCCTGAGCGGGATGGCCAGCATGTTCGCTACCCCGAAGATCGCTCCATCCGTGCCCGCCGAGTGAAGCCGATTCCTCGCCTGCACCAGCATGGAAGGAGTCAGATCCAGCCCGACGTTCAATCCCGATCGGTTGAGCACGGCGGCCTTGGAGAACATGAGGCCGGTTCCCACCGCCACCTCCACAAGACGCTCCCCTTCTCGGATCCCGGCCAATTCGAGGGCCTTGCGGTGCGCGTGCCGGGCCACCATCCAACCCCAGATGTTGTAAAGACGCGCGAAAACGGAATACGTCCGTCGCACCCGATTCGTGTCCATTCACCCGCAATTTACCCCAGCAAGCCTCTCGTGCAAATTCCCGAATGCGGCGGGCCTGTCTACTCCCCACTCCCGATCGAGTTCGGAGTCGTCGCCGCGCTGGATGTATCAAGGGAGTTGTGCCGGACAAATCATGATAGGCTCATTCAGGTGATAGGCCCCCGTTCTTCAAACTTCACATTCCCACCGACTCAAGGCGCCCGAGCCATCCCTGAATCGGCTCCAACCCGAATCGTCGAGGATGGTCTGATTCAATTCGGCCGGTTCACGGAACCGCCGCGCCACATGAACCTGCTGGACTCACGCCTCTTGAAGGGACTGGGGGCAAGTTGGCCGACTCCCCCACTCTTGATTGAGTGGGTGGGTGCAGGCATGGCGCACCCCGATTGGTACTTGGGACTGATCGTCATGGATGCCAGACTCGCGTCTCTCGCCGTCGTCTATGGCCACAACCGTCAAACCGGCGAATATTTCTCCCACGATCGCCCCGCGCGTCGAAACCGCGTGCGAGTCGCGAATTCGACTTGGAGCGATGTCACTGAATTCCATGGTCGAGATTTCCACGTCGAAATCGTTCACCGACTGGAGGAGGGATTCCACCGCGTCAAACTCGACATCCTTGCCGAAGGAAACAAACCGGAGGTCCGAGGCGAACTGGTCTGGCACGAGGATCTCCGCCAAACGCAGCCGCTCGTGCTGCTATCTCCGGTGGCCAAGGGCGGCTTCATCTACAACCACAAGGCACAAATGCCGATCGAAGGTTCGCTGGATATTGACGGTCGGCGCATTGATTTCAATCCGAACCGCGACGTGGCCAATTTGGACGAGGTCAAGATTCATCCGGGCGGAGCGACCCGACTGAGCTATCGTTGGTTCAACTTCGCCGGCTTTGACGCCGCGGGTCGGCTGGTCGGGCTGGACCTGGCTCACAGCCCTCAAAAACCCGATCCCTACTGGTCCGAGAACTGCTTATGGGTGGGCAAGGCGCTGTGGCCGGCTCCGGAAGTCCATTTCGAGAACGACGCCCGCGACTTGATGAAACCTTGGCGTGCATCCGACCAGGAGGGGCTGGTGGATATCACCTTCTATCCTGAAGGCGGGAAACTCGTGAATCTAGGCCCGATCGGGAAGTACCACCAAAAGTGCGGCCGATTCCGGGGGACGGCTGTCGACGGATTGGGCGAGAAGCACCAGATCCGCGACTACTACGGTTGCGCCGAAAGCGCCGAGATCCTGACTTGGAAATTCTGGCGTTGATGCGGCGAGTGCCGCTCCGTCCGTGGCTGGTCGCACCGCTCCGCATTGACCGCTGCTCACCATCCTGGCTCGCTCGGGGCTTCGGGTGCAGACCATCCGTGGCACTCGCCGTTTCCTGGGCCTCGCATCACGCTCGGCGGATTGCGGCGAGTACCGCACCATCCATGGCTGGTCGCACCGCTCCGCATTGACCGCTGCTCACCATCCTGGCTCGCTCGGGGCTTCGGGTGCAGACCATCCGTGGTCGGGGCGCGCGGATTCCATGCAAATCAACATCGCTTGCCTCTCATGGCCCCCGTGGGGTGAACCGCGGACCACCTGAACCCCATGAAGAAATTCAGGCGAAAATACTCCGTTGAATCATGGGGTTAGCTGGCCGAGAATCGTTTTGTCGCTGTTTTGACGCAGGTATTTCCTTCAGGTTTCTCAAGCGTCCGTCTGGTAGTCTCATTCCGCGTGATTTCGGCAGGTTGCTGAAGTTTGCGGAATTCCACCCCATATTTCGGGGTCGAAGTGTACAGAAAAGGGTCACAGGAGTCGCCAGTGCATCCCTGAAAGAATCCTCTGATTACCCTGTACGCCGCAGCATTCGTTCATCGATGAATTTGACAATCTCAGTCTGAGGCACCTGAATCTCTCCGTCAGCAACGTCAAACCCTTGAGCGCGAATCCTGTACTTCACGATCAATGGCTTCATTGCCCTGTCCGGCTCCTTGATTCCGACGGCAATGCGAGCTACCCACAGTGGTTCATCCCGATGGACGATATCGTTCGCGCCACCCTTAAAGGCGCATCGGTTCCCCGGCTCAGGTTCGAGATTCCACGTGCCGTTCCCATCCACGCCGCTATTGTTGATAGCGTATCCCTCGCATGGTTCGAAAACAGCGTGCGGGAATCTCGCTTCCTTTCGGGTGCGATTCCTTACGCCTAGTTTCACGTAAACGGCATGGCGCGTGCCGTCGTGCCCCCTGCTCGTTCCACCTGATTGGAGGTCATGACATTCGTCCAGCCGTCGGACCGGAAACGATTGCGTTTTCAGCCATGTCCCAATCTCCTTGATCATGGCATCGGCCCTTTCAGTCGTCTTGGGGTTCAGATGTAGATACTTCATGATGCCTTCGATCCGTACCTGTGGATCACTGAATACGAGAATAGGGATTTCATCACCGTCGACAATGGTTCTATAGGCTAGTATCGCAATCTCTTGGTTGATCCAGATTGATGAACGGAAGTGTTCGGATTCACCGTTTTGACGGACAATTCCACGAGAATGCATGACTGCAACACACCCGGAACACTCCTGGAGTTTGGCGAGGATGCTTTCCGTCAGGCCGTGGAGGGAGCTGACTTTCTCAGCAAAATACCCTTCGTATCCCTCGATACCGTCGATGTACTCTTTTATCCGCGCCCCGATTTTCTTCTCCTCCTCGGTGCGTTGTCCGCAACTGATGAAAATTAGATTTGCTCCCATGCCCCTGTAGATACGCCGGGACTATTCTTCCACGTATTTCCCCAACCGCCCGTTTCTGAGGCCTTCCATCAACACACTACCCGCGGCACCCAGTGCACCAACTTCCGTTGACCATGACCACCCGAAGAAACTCGCAATCGAACTGGCAAGAGCGAGATAGGCAGACGTAGCTTGGAGTGTCCACAGATTTGCACCGTGAGGATTGCACAAAGGCCCCAATACGACTCGCCCGCCATCGTCTTGGAACATGGCTTGACCACCAAAAGTGCCGTGGGACGCCCTGGATAATATTCCGTAGAGTTTCAAGGATTGTTCTGCGCTTCGTGAAAAACGACTGACTAGGGCGGATGGCCCTCTCGGGTCAGTATCTTCGGTCGCAAACCAATACTTCCAATTGAAGGTCTTTCCGCTCGGTCTCGTTCCGAGATTGAAGGATTTTGCCAACTCTACAGCCCGAGATCTGTCCCTAGCCCCTCCCATTCGGCTCAAGAATTCATCGAGGAATTCCTTCGCGACGGCATCATCGCCCTTTTCTTTGGCCAGATGTAGAATCTCGAAGGACAAGAACTTGAACGCCCGGAAGGCGTGATCTTCTTCGGAGATGAATTTCCAGCCAAGAGCTATTTCCAGCATATTCCGTACGATCACGGGAGCGACATGTGAATAACCCTGAATGCACAGACTTGAAGTTGCGCTCAATGCAGTTCCTGCGGCGGCGTTCAGTCGAGTTGCCGCATCTGCGGTTAGAGGTGGAGGTTTTTCCGGGAAGTGAGCTAGCTCCGAGAGAATCTTCCCGGCGAATCCATAGGCTTGATCTCGATATACCGAAATAGCCGGGGTGACATCGTCCTTGCAGTTTTCCTTCCTTGCTTCGATCCTCACAGGCTATCCTTCCATGGTGTTTTGGGCCCTAGTGGACTTCCCATCTGAATTGTGCGACTGCAACCGAAAAAGGTCAATAGCGCATTAGGTTCAGGTCTCTTGTTGACGTACTGATACACTGTCATGGGTTTGCGCTCCGGGCCGGAGTTGAGACCCGACTGAATCCTTCGAGGGTTCCGGAAAACGAATCCATCTGACCTGCGGTAGCGGCGCGGGATTTCCCTCCAGCCGTCAGGTGCGGAAAACCCCTATGGCCATTATCTTGAAACCTGCCCGAAAGTCTGGCACTAGGAAAGCGTGACCAGTCTTGGCTTCTGGACAGTTGGTGAAATCTGCATGCGCGCCAACCCGTACGGGAAATCTCCCACGCTCGACCTGTCCAGAATCGACTTCTTCGAACCGTTTGGGACCGTCTACATAGGATTGTTCCTGAGATACCACCGAAGCCGAGCCCACCTAATAGCCGTGAACTCTCCGACAAATTCTCGCGCCCTCTCTTACCTTTCACGGGTCAAATTCTTTGATCGATTCAACGTCCCGGAACCTGACACCACAAGGGATTTCCCCAGCATTGGTCGCTGGACGTCTCTCAACGACATCATCGAACTCGATCCGGACCGCAACACGGCCGAGGATGTGGAAGCCAAGCTTCGATCCTTGGTCATCGCCAACAGCCCCCGTCTCCCCGTAGGTGCGATCTGTGAAATCGTGGTCGAACTCGTCGATAATTTTGTGCAGCATGCGAAGCGTGGTCGCGCCGTTCTCACGGCTCAGTATTACCCCCAAACGGAAAAACTGGTTGTTGCCTTGGGTGACTGGGGGATAGGGATCAAGCAGAGTCTTGCAGCTCTTGAAAAATATGGCGATCTAGCGAGCAGAACGGATGCCGAATGTATTGTCAAAGCTTTCGAGCCCTTGGTCACGTCCAAGCACGAAGGCGGCATGGGACTCTATAACGTGAGAGAAGCGACCCAGGCCGTAGGCGGCACCCTCCGAATCACATCCGGGGATGGTTTCATGACCATCGTCGGTGATAGAATGCTGCATGGGAATATGAGAAGCGCATTGTCCGGCGTTCAGATTGAGCTTGAATTCAAGGCCAAGGTCTAGATGGACCAAAGAATCTGGCTGAAAGTTGAAGAGCTTGCTCCGAAAACCCTCACCAGGGACAGGGCGCGTGAGGTGATCCAAAAGGTTCGAGAGAAGGTGTCCGATCTGAGAGGCAAGACTATTGTCCTCGACCTCCGGGGGAGCGAAAGCGTGTCCGGTTCTTTTCTCGACGAGCTTCTTCTGAGGAGAAATGACCTCCTGTCGGAAGGCCTCTCTGATCTTCAATTCGCATCGGATTCGGCGGAGCTATCGTCCCGCTTGCTGGCCAACGCACAAATCCGCCAAGTGAGCCTCACTCTTCTCGACCATGATACGGAGCGAACATTCGTGCCCGATCCGAAGACGCCACGCTCCATCCCGCAGTCTTTCCCAGTCGGTGACGTTGCCAACGTACCACGTAACCCGTTCACGGGTGATTGAATCGACCCCGGAGGCTAGGAGAGAGGCGGCTCCTTCTGCTCTATCGGACCGCTCCTGGAGTCAGATCTTTCGTTGATGCAATGACACACCGCGGAGGTGAGAGACTTGGCGAAGAAGTACATTAGGTGAACGCGGTCAATGTGGCCGAGGGTTATGGTCTCATCGAGATCCGAACGCCCAGGGAGGTTGCTCAATATGAAAATGAGTAAGCCGTTCAAAGCAGTAGAATTCATGCGCGACGCACGGCAGGAAATAGAGCGTCAATATCAAGGCCTCGATTTGCTTGAGCGGGAGAATGCTATGAGAAAGGACTTGGAGAAAAGCCCGCTCTGGCAGTCTATGCAGGAGAAGTTTAGTCAACGACGGATGAAGCACGCCGCCTGACCAACCCTGAAATTGCCGCAACTTTGACGCAGGTTTTTCCCGAATAGCCCGAACCAACCCGGACCGACCCGGAACAACTCGAAATAGGCCGTTTGGGAAATGCCGATCTACCAACGGCATAGTTGATGCCACTGGCGTATTTAGTCGGGGCGCGCGGATTTGAACCGCGGACCACCTGAACCCCATTCAGGTACGCTACCACTGCGCCACGCCCCGAATTGCGACGCTAATAGTAGTGGTACACAGGACGAAAGTCCAGATAACCCACGGGCAAGTCCCATGTGACTTACATCACAGACAAGATCCCGTCGTTCGTGTAGTTATTCCAGTATGGAGGAGTTTGACATGGGCAGGGGAAACGCTTACTTTGGAATTGTGAATTTTGGCGGGGGCCTGAAGCTGTCACATTGGGGGGCAATAGCGTTCCTGCTGCTGTTGTCCACTTCCTGCATCCGAAAATCCGACCAGACCCAATCCACGCAGATTTCCTCGGCTGACGAGGGCATCGCGCTCGACGTGGGGATCCCCCTTTCTCCTGAAATCGCCTCCGCACTCACCGGCGTGGAAGAAGACGCCGAAGTCGATGTCTTCGCCGGAGATGAATTGGTGGCTGAGGGCGTCCGCGGCGGGGTGCGAGCGGGCGTGCGCGGCGGAATCCGCGCATCGGAGCAAAGCGGCGTGCGCGGCGGTGTTCGCGGGGGTGTCCGTGCGAGCAGCCAGGGCGGCGTTCGCGCTGCTCCCGCACGTCAAGCCGCGGCCGGCGGGCAACCACCGGCCGGCGACGAGAACACCATCGTCTACCAATTCACTTTCCAACTTCCCGTAGCCCATGCGCGGGACGGCGCAAACAATATTCGAAGTCGCGTCCGTTCCCGGAAGAATAAAGACATTCCCTTCGTCGAAGTCACCGCCACGGTAACCATCAAGGTCCCTCCGCCTCCCGATCCATCGGCGCCCCCGGGAACCGATGCCACCCCGGCCATCTCATTCCAAATCGAGGAGACTCCCATCCCGATCAATCAGGTTGTTCTCCCGGATGTCGACGGCGACGGCGTGTCCAGTCTCGTGGAGGTCGCCACTGCCAAAGCGACCACCGGAAGTATCGAGCAGGCGTTGGCGGCCGCCGCGGACGCGACCATCGCCCCAACCCAAGAACAGGTCGTCGCCGCATTCACGCAACTCGGGAAAACACTCGAAAAGAACTTGAAGGACAGCGGCGTGACCGTGAAAGTCGATCTCGAAAAGATCGATGTGACTCCACCCGACACCACCGCCACGTTGGATAGGGTCCAAGCCAAGGTCGGCGAGCCGATCACCGTGGCCACTTCATGCTCCAAATCGAATTGCGTCTATCGATGCACATTGGACGAGAAGCTGCCCGCCGCCTGCCCCAGTCCATTCATCCTCAACAATGCCGCGGCCCCCCTTCCAGAAGGCCCTCACGCTCTGGCTGTTCGCGCCGCGGACGCCCTCGGCAACACGGATCAGACGCCCGTCGTCCTTTCGTTCACCGTTCTTCCAAAAGCGGAATGCGGCAACAAGATCTGCGAATCCGGTGAAACGGAAATCTCTTGTCCCGGCGATTGTGACAAGGTGCCGCCCAACACTTCGATTGCCAAGGTGGAATCGGTTCATGGAGCGGATTTGACCGGCTTGAGCGTCACGAATCAGGAAGAACTCAGGATCACCCTGACCTGCACGAAATCGGCCTGCACGTTTGAGTGCGCTATCGCGAAGGATGGTCAGTTCGGATTCGGGCCTTGCGCCAACCCAGCCACTCCAGCCCTTTCGAAAGGCGATGGCGAGTATACTTTCCGCGCTCGCGCGAAGGACGCCAACGGCAATGTCGATCCCACACCCGCAGAATTCAAAATCACGCTGGACAAAACTCCGCCAGAGACCACGATCAACAATAACCCACCGGCAATTACGAACCAGAAATCGGCCGCCATCGGCTTCTCCTGCACTGAGCCCGGAACCCTGACCCCTGGCCCCTGTTCGTTCCTTTGCCAACTGGACACCGGCACTCCAGCGCCCTGTTCCTCACCGTTCACGGCCACCAACCTGGGAGATGGGACGCACACCTTCACGGTGGCCGCCGCGGACGCTTTGGGCAATCCCGACGCGACGCCCGCTGGATTCTCATGGGTCGTGGATACGGTTCTGCCCGGCATCACCCTTTCGGCAGGCCCCCCGCCGTTCACGAATGCCAACCGGCCATCCTTCACCTTCAGTTCGACCGACTCGACAGCCGTTTTCGAGTGCCACATGGACAACCTCCCCTTCAATGCCTGCACCTCGCCCGTGGTACCGCCCATCCCCCTTCTGGACGGGGCGCACACGTTTGAGGTCCGCGCCGCGGATCCTGCCGGAAACGTGAGCGGTGCCGCTCAGTCGAGCTTTACCGTGGACACTGTTCTCCCAACGGCACTGAGTGTAAGGGACGGCCTCTCCGGCTACACGCTGGACCAGGACATCCAGTCCGATACAACCAAGCTGGCGGCATGGTGGAATGCCTCCAGCGATGCGGGCAGCGGCTTGGACCGGTACGAGGTGGCCGTTGGGACGACCGTTTGCACCGGCGCGTCGCCGGGATCGATCATGGCCGCCACGTCAAACAGCCTCACGAATTCGATTACCAAGACGGCCCTGGCTCTCTCCGCTGGAACGCAGTACTTCGTCAACGTCATGACGTTCGACAAGGCCGGAAACGTCCGCTGCGATTCGTCGGACGGCATCAAAATCGGGGCACCCGGCCTCGCCATCGACGTGCTTGGGCATCTCCTCCCAGGCGACTCCGTTTTCTACACGGCGGGGGGTCCCAACAATCCCCGCGCCGAATCCTTCGACGGCCCGGGAGGCCTGGTTTATGATACTGCGAACGACCGCCTGTTTGCGTCCGACTCCTTGAATAACCGCGTTCTCGTTTTCAATTGTAACTCAACCACCAAGATGCCCCTCGATCGGCAACCCGATTTCGTTCTCGGACAGTCGGATTTCGTAAGCACCACCCCTGGAACCAGCAGCACAAAGATGAACGAACCCCGGGGGCTCACGATTGAATACAACGGGGCCACTGCCCAGTGGCTCTACGTGGCCGATCACCTCAACCACCGGGTGCTGATCTTCAACCTGTCCGACGGCCTCGTCAGCGGCGAGGCGGCCGCCAACGTTCTCGGTCAGGGATTGCTCACAGCCTCCACACAGGACTGGCGGGGCGACGCCCCCGTCTGCGGTGGAAACAACAATGGAAACAATGCCGACGAAACGCCCGGCACGAACGCGTGCGGCATGTGCAAACCCATTGGACTTGCGGTTCGAACCGATCAACAGTGCGACTCGACGGGACCCCCCGCCGGTTCATGCCTCTTCGTCTCCGAGTACTGCAATCATCGAATCACCATGTTCAACAAAGCCTCCGCCGCCGCGGCATTCACCAACGGTGCGGGCGCCAACTGGGTGTTCGGGCAGGCGGGATTTACCACCGCCACGCAGGCGACCACCCAAACGGGCCTCAAGTTCCCACGGGGACTCGCTTTGAGCACCGCTACCAACAAGCTCTACGTCGCCGATTCGGTCAACAACAGGGTCACTCGATACGACGTATTCATGGTCGGCAACAATGAGACTGCGGACGGTCTCTTGGGACAATCGGCTTGGAACGGCGCCGGACCCGGCACATCGGCCGGAACCCTGAGAGATCCCCGGGGTCTCTCCATCAATTCGTCCGGGACAAAACTTTTCGTCTCGGAGGGAACCGCAACGCTCATCCAAGGCCGAACAACCGTCTTCAGTCTTCCTATTGCATGTGTCTCTCCTCCAGCCAGTTGTCCGGAAAACGCAGCCAACGTTCTCGGGCAGGTCAATTTCACGGCCAGCGGGGGAAACACCACCCAATCGGGCCAGAGAAACGCCAGCGATGTTCTCCACGTGGGATCCGGCGCCAATCAAGCCCTATATGTGGCCGACTCGAGCAACAACAGATTGATCGTGTACGACCCGGTCACCATCACGGACGGGGAACCGGCGGTCGACCTGGCCGGACAGACCGGCGCGGCGGGCGTCGCCAATTGGTCCAAGGGCAATCCGAACAACGCGGACGACGCGGGGCTCTACGCCCCGTGGCACGCGGTGGTCGACACGGTCCGTACGCGGATGTTTGTGGCCGATTCGTCCAACAACCGTGTTCTGGTGTTCAATCTTTCGGCGGACAACGTACTTCTCGATCACAAAGCGGACGCGGTCATCGGTCAACCAACCCTCTATGCGGCAAGTGCGCCCAACGCTTCACCCGCACCCGCAAGCGCCACCAACCAGGACCTCAACTACCCCGGCGCCCTCGCCATCGACGAGCAAAACGGAAAACTCTTCGTGGCCGATTCGAACAATAACCGTGTGTTGGTCTTCGATGTAAGTGCGGCCCTTCTCTCCAACTACCCGACGGCCACGAATGTGATCGGCCAGACTTCTTTCGCCGCCGTGGCCACAGCCTGCTCGCAGACCGGCCTGAACTATCCGTTCGCGTTGGCCTTTGATCCCGTGAATCCCTCCGTGACGACGGATGACAGGCTGTTCGTATCCGACAACTTCAACAATCGTGTGATGGTCTACAGCGTCGGGGATGGCATCCTCAGCACCAACGAGGCCGCCGTGAGCGTGATCGGGGCGACCGGCGGAACGCCCTTCGCCGACCTCTGCCCAGGCTCAGGCACTCCAAACCAAACCCAGTTCAATTCCGGCGGAGGCCCGTGCGGGGTCGCGCTGGACGGTGGGACTCTCTTCGTGAGCGACGCCAACAACAACCGCGTGCTCGTGTTCAACGTGGGCGATGGAATCTCAAACGGCGCGGAGAATGCGATCAACGTCCTGGGCCAGGCGAACTTTACTTCCGGAGGCGCCGCCCTGACCCAATCCGGCCTCTCGAATCCCGAGGGGCTTGCCGCAGATCCGGCGGCCAAAAGGTTGTATGTCGCCGACGACGGCAACAATCGAATTCTGGTCTTCGATATCTCGACGCTTTCGGCTCCCCCCACCGCCCAGAACGCCGTGGGCGTGATCGGCCAGACCAACTTCACGTTGAACGACTTCGGCACCAGCGCAACCCTGTTCGACACGAACCCCGGCGACCCGATGACCCGCCTCTCTCTGACCGGAACCGGCACCCTCCTCATGGGCGACGCCGAAAACAACCGAATCCTCGCCTTTCCAGTTCAGTAGAGGCTAGGCATGCCTCGCCCCTACAAACGGTGGGTCAGAGGGGGTAGCCGCGGGCTTTAGGCCGCACCGTTTTCCTCACCGGTAGCCGCGGCCTTTAGGCCGCGTCCGATGACACACCCTTCCGGTAGCCGCGGCCTTTAGGCCGCGTCCGATGACACACCCTTCCGGTAGCCGCGGCCTTTAGGCCGCGTCCGAAGCGCAGGCTAAAGCCTGCGGCTACAGCAGGGAGCGTCTGATCCCGGTGAGACGATTGTGCGCCAGCCGGGTAGGCTCCGGAATTCTATAACCCTTCAAGCATGACTTCACGATCTTCAGCGAAGTCCCTACAGATACGAGATGGCCGGGGGACACAAATAATAAACTCTTCCCGCTGGACGGACGCAGTACAGTCCCGATCGCCCTGCCCGACTTGTCCCTGAGTCCGATCGATCTCCCCGATGCCGAGGGATCACGGTACTCCCCACACAGCCAGCTTTTCGCACAGCCAATCGTCATCTCGCCGGTTACAACTCCGAAATGCGCCGCGATTCCAAACCGCCTGGGATGGGCGATCCCTTGGCCGTCGATCAGAAACACATCCGCTTTCTCCTCCATCTTGCCGTACGCCTTGAGCAACAGCGGGAGTTCGCGGTAGGCAAGGAATCCCGGCACGTAGGGAAACGTAACGCGGGCGTGCGCCGTGACCACCTCCAACACTTCCATCGCTGGGAATGTCAATCGAACGATGCACGCTATTCCTTCCGTGGGCGTTTTCCACGAATTTATGAAGGTCAGATCGCACCCGGCGATCGTCCGGACTTTTGAAAGATCCAACCCATCGCACAGGCTCACATCTCGGGCGAGTCGTTCTTGTTCTCTCTTCAAGTGACTGAGGTTCCGGAGCGAACCCATCGAGACATCCTATACCAAGTGCGGTCACGATTTGAGCTTTCCCCAGGCGGGGTAGATGGGTAGGCGCAGGCTTCATGCCTGCGTCCGAGGGCGCACCCGTAAAGGGTGCGTCTTCGGACGCGGGCATAAAGCCCGCGACTACCAAGCCTGGCCATTCCGGTGGCCAGAGAGGTTCGAAAGCTCAAATTGCCGGTCCGGTTCATTGACTCAAAGCGTCATTCTGCTAGGATCGATTCAAGAAGCGAGCATCAACTTTGGCCATCGATCACAAAATCGCCGACCTCGAACGCCTCGAAAAAGAAGCGGATCTCGCGGGCGGACAGGAGCGCATCAACAAACAGCACGAGGCGGGAAAACTCACCGCCCGTGAGCGCATTCTCAAGCTCGTGGATGAAGGCTCCTTCGTCGAAGTCGACAAGTTCGTCACCCATCAGTGCACCGATTTCGGGATGGAGCAGAAAAAAGTGCTCGGCGACGGCGTGGTGGTCGGCCACGGAAGGATCGACGGTCGCCTGGTCTTCGTCTTCTCGCAGGACTTCACCGTGTTCGGCGGCTCCCTCTCCGGCGCCTACGCCCGGAAGATCTGCAAAATCATGGATCTCGCGGGCAAGGTCGGCGCGCCCGTCATCGGGCTGAACGACTCCGGCGGCGCGAGAATTCAAGAGGGCGTCGTCAGCCTCGCGGGCTACGCCGATATCTTTCTCCGCAACGTCATGTTCTCGGGTGTGATCCCTCAAATCTCCACGATCATGGGACCTTGCGCCGGCGGCGCCGTCTACTCACCCGCCATGACCGATTTCATCATCATGGTGCGCGACACCAGCTACATGTTCGTCACCGGGCCGGACGTAATCAAAACGGTGACCCGAGAAGACGTCACGAAGGAACGTCTCGGCGGCGCCGAGGCGCACTCCACGGCAAGCGGCGTGGCCCATCTCGTGGCGGACGACGACGAACAGAGCCTGCTCCTCACGCGAGAACTCTTCTCCTACGTCCCCCAGAACAACATGGAGGACCCTCCCCATCGGCTGACCAAGGACCCTCCCAACCGGATCGACCTTTCGCTCCGGAATCTGGTGCCGGAAGATCCCAACAAGCCCTACGACATCCGGGATCTCATCAAGAAGGTGGGCGATGACGGGCAGTTTCTTGAGGTTCAAGCCGGCTACGCCCAGAATATCGTCATCGGTTTCATGCACCTCAAGGGGAGGTCGGTCGGAGTCGTGGCCAATCAGCCGGCGTATCTGGCGGGATGCCTGGACATCAACGCTTCCGTAAAAGCCGCCCGGTTCGTCCGCTTCTGCGATGCCTTCAATATTCCCCTGATCACATTCGTGGACGTCCCCGGTTTCCTGCCCGGCACCGCACAGGAATGGGGAGGGATCATCCGGCAAGGATCGAAACTCCTCTACGCCTTCTGCGAAGCCACCGTTCCCAAGATCACCGTCATCACGCGCAAGGCCTATGGCGGGGCGTACGACGTCATGAGCAGCAAGCACATCCGCGGCGACGTGAACTATGCATTTCCCTCGGCGGAAATCGCGGTCATGGGTCCCGAAGGGGCCGTGAATGTCGTCTTTCGAAAAGAACTGGACGAAGCGGGCGATCCCGAGAAGAAGCGCGTGGAGTTGGTGGGCGACTACCGAACGAAGTTTGCCAATCCCTTCAAAGCCGCGGAGTTGGGGTATATCGACGAAGTCATCCGGCCGGAGGAGACGCGCGTGAAACTCAACACGGCGCTGGACATGCTCCGGAACAAGCGCGACACCAACCCGCCTAAGAAACACGGCAATATCCCGCTCTAGAAAGTGATGCGTGATGAGTGATGAGTGATGAGAAGGACAATGAGTTGGTGTGGGACGGGGCAAAGAAGGGCCACTACGAGGTCTATTACCTGAAGTTCAATCAAGCCAAGACCAAAACGGCTTGGTGGATCCGGTTCACATTGAACGCCCCTCTTCCCGGGAAAGGGGATCCCATCGCCGAGCTCTGGGGCATCTTTTTCGACGGCAATGATTTCAAGCGGAATGCCGCATTCAAGAAAACGATCCCCTTCGCCGAGGCCTCGATCGGCCGCAACCCCCACCAGTTCAAGATCGGCTCGGCGGTCCTCAAACACAACGAATCCTGGGGAAAGCTTGATGGGAACGGCCGCAGTCTCGAATGGGACCTCAAAATGACCTCCGAGGGAGGGACCTTCCGCCATTTCCCGTATCCGGGCATGTACACGGGCAAGCTTCCGAAAACGAAGGTGCTCTCTCCGCACATGAACGGCCGCTTTAGCGGCACGATCAAGGTAGACGGGCAGACGTACTCGCTCGTGAACGAGCCGGGACAACAAACGCACATCTGGGGAACGAAGCACGCCTATCGCTGGGTCTGGGGCCACTGCAACCTATTCAAGGAAGATCCGGGTGCCGTGCTCGAGCTGCTCTCCGCCCAGATCAAGATCGGCCCAATCCCCACGCCCGTCATCAGCGTCTTCCACCTCGTTCATCGCGGGAAAGCGTACACCGTGAACCGTATTGGCGAGTCGTTGCGCGTCAAGAGCCGGTGGGACGTCGGGAAATGGAATTTCGCGGTCGCTACGCAGGATCGCCGCTTCGAGATCGAAGTCAATTCCCGGCTGGAGAATTTCGTCGGCGTGGAATACACCGATCCCGATCTCGAACACGCCTACTGCTACAATACGAAGATTGCGGATTGCCGGGTCAGCATTCTTGAGCCCAAGGATGGAGAGTGGGTTCCTTCGGGGGTGCTGACGAGCGATGGTGGCGCAGCCTTTGAGGTTGCGCAGCGAAACAAGGATCCGCGCGTCGCCGTTCGGATCTGATCAATTCCGCGACATCACCCGGTAAACAATTTCACTATCCGCTCATGAAAGCGAACAGTCCCGCCGAATGTGGCAGTAGAGATGCGAATTCAATATATTGTAAACAAATAAACTCACTAGTGGGACAAACATTGCTGTTAATAACTACATGAGGGGTTTGATGAATCTGATACCGGCTCTGTTCGCAGCGTTCTTCGGCCTGATCTTCACGGTCTCCTATCTCCTGCTGCAAACGAATCTCGTCAGCGCCTGAAGCTGCAAACAACTGCTCGGCTACTACGGCTCTCGATCCGCCCTGGACCTGGATCCATATCAATATTACGAGCAATTCAAGACTTATAGCGGAGCCTTAGGGCTCCGCTACGGGAGAACAGATGAAACGGCTAGTTCTGGCGGTCTTCCGAATCCACGGAGGTGACCTTGGCTGGCGATGACGCTTGGATTCCGTATTCTTTGAGCTTTCGCCAGAGCGTGGCCGGTGAGATTCCGAGCGTATGAGCGGTCTTGTCTTTCTGCCCCTTGAAGTGATGGAGAGCCCGCATGATGCAGTTCTTCTCCACCTCGGAAAGCGGGAGGATGACCTCCTCTTTCTCGGCGCGGTCGATACCCACAATCTGCGAGAGTTCATTCATCGATATGATATTGCCCACGGCCAGGATCACGGCCCTCTCGATCACATGCTCCAACTCCCGCACGTTTCCCCCCCACTCCCGCTGCTCCAAGCATCGAAGCCCGTCGGGGGATACACCCTCGACCGGCTTCCCGAATTTCCGGGCGTACTGGCCGACGAAATGCTGGACGAGCAGGGGAATATCAACCACCCTCTCCCGAAGGGGCGGCATGATGAGATGGAAGACCGTCAGCCGGTAGTACAGATCCTCGCGGAACTTGTTTTCGCGCAGCGCCCGCTCAACGTCCAGGTTCGTCGCCGCCACGATCCGGAGGTCCACCTTGTGCGTCCTCACGTCCCCCAGCTTCCGGTATTCACCGGAGTCGAGCACGCGCAGGAGTTTCGCCTGGAGGGATAGAGGCAGCTCGCCGATCTCGTCGAGAAACAGGGTCGATCCGCTGGCCTCCTCCAGAAGGCCGCGCTTGTCGCTTGCGGCGCCGGTGAACGCGCCCTTCCGGTAGCCAAAGAGCTCACTCTCCAGCAGATTCTCCGGCAATGCGGCACAGTTGATGCTGACCATCAGCTTCTGTTTCCGCGTCGAGAGTCCGTGAATCGCACGGGCCACAAGTTCCTTCCCCGTCCCCGTCTCGCCCGTGATCAGGACGTGCGAATCGGAATCCGCCAGATTCACGATCATCTTCTTCAGGGTCCGGATACCGTCGGAATCTCCCACAATGTTCTCGATGCTGTTCTGACTCTCCACTGCCAACCGCAGCCGGTCGAGTTCAGCCAGAAGGTTCTGCCTCTCCACAATCCGATGGATCACGTGCTGAACTTCCTCGGGGTTCACGGGTTTCGAAATGTAATCAAACGCGCCGGCCTTGATCGCCTTCACGGCCGATTCGATCGTGGCATACGCGGTAACAAGGACCACCTGTGTGTCGCGCCGCACGTCCTTGGCCGCCTTCAAAACTTTGAGCCCATCCATGCCTTCCATCACGAGGTCCGTGATGACCACGTCGTAGGACCCCTGCACCAGTCGCGCGGCGGCCGCTTCTCCGCTTGTCGCCTCTTGAACTTCCTTGCCCTCCAGCTGCATCGCCTCGACGGCCCGGCGAACGAGCGCCCGGCTCTCGTTCTCGTCGTCGACGATCAGAATCTTCACGATCGCCCTTATCGACCTCGGGCGGGCGACCAGGCCGGCCAGCCCGATATTCGGACGGAAGGATCCACCTCCCTCTCCACCCCCGCCAGCACGTCCCGCATGATCAGAACAAGATGGTCCTTTCCCTTCTTGTCGGAAGTGTAGACAAGATGACGTCCGTCCGGCGCCCACGAGGGGAATTCGTGATTGGCCTTCGCGGTGGTGAGGCGTTTGTGCGTCCAGCCGTCGGTGGAGACCAAATAGACCTGGAATCGGCCCTCGGGGGCCAACCCCGAATACGCAATGAACGAACCGTCGGGCGACCACGCGGGATAGTCGTTTTGCGTCGTCTCAAAGGTTAGCCGCGTTGCCTCGCCACCCGCCACCGCGGGCATCGTGTAGATCTGCGGCGTTCCACTGCGATCGGATACGAACGCCAGCATCTTGCCGTCCGGCGACCACGTGGGAGAGGAATCGATCGCCGGGTGGTCCGTGATCCGCTCGATCGAAGTCTTGTCGATGTCCAGAACATACACATCGGAGTTTCTCGCCTTGGTGATGGTCAACGCGATCCGTTTTCCGTCCGGCGACATCTCCGCGCCATAGTTCAATCCGGGGAAGCTGGAGAGCACTTCCATGGTCCCCGGGTTGAGCTCATAGACATAGAGATCGGGGTTCCGGCGGATGTACGAGGTAAACAGCAGCCGTCGCCCATCCGAATCCCACGCCGGCGCCAGGTTGAGCGAATGGTTCCGGGTGATCTGCTTGAAGTTGCGGCCGTCCCAATCCCCGACAAAAATCTCTTTTGCGCCGGATACCTTCCCCACCAGTGCGATGCGGGTCCGGAAGATCCCCGGCTTTCCCGAAAGCCGTTCCACGAGGCCGTTCATGAACTCGTTGGTGGCGTCCTGCCAGGCCCCCGAGAGCTTCCGCTCGAGGATTTTCGCACCCAGGATCGTATCGAACGCGTAGAATTGGTAGCCGGGATTCCCGGGAGCCTCGTCCAGATCCACGGCCACCACGACGTCGGCCCCCAAATCCCTCCACCAGGAGTACCGGAACTCCCCGGTCAACTCGGGCGGCGCCAGAGGAGGAACATTGGGAATGGGCTTGAGGAGCCCGGAGAATTCGAGGTCCTCGGCGAGTTTCTTCCGTATATCATCCAATACCCCTGCCGGGGCCTGCGCCAACGGTGGGATCGCGCAAGGCACAACGCTTATGGTCGGATCCTTGACCTCAATGTAAATCTTTTCTTTCGTCCGGTCCGCCGACTTCCCTTCCCCCACGGCTTGAACGCTTGCCGCCCCACAAAGTAGCAGCACAAGTCCGGCCAAGGCAGGGATCTGAGCGTTCAGCCTGCGCCTATCGCCTTTCGCCCTTCGCCCTGCTGTCGTCACTCCACCGTCACGCTTTTCGCCAGGTTCCGCGGCTGGTCCACGTCCGTGCCTCTCAGGACGGCGATGTGGTACGCGAGAAGCTGCACCACCACGGCCATCAACACAGGCTGCAACCAGGGGTGAACGGGCGGCGTGGGCAGATACGCTTCTGCCTTGCCCTTGAGAGCTTCCGGCAAACCCGCGGAAACAGCGATTACCCTCCCACCACGACTCCTCACCTCCTCAATGTTGGACAGCATCTTGGCCGTGGTCTCATCCGAGCCCACAAAAACCACGACAGGCATTCGTTCGTCGATGAGCGCAATTGGGCCGTGCTTCATCTCGCCCGCCGCGTAGGCCTCGGCATGGATGTACGAAATCTCCTTCAACTTCAGCGCCCCCTCCATGGCCACGGGATACAGCAGTCCTCGCCCGAGATAGAGGAAGTGCTCCCCCATCTGGTAGCGGCGGGACGTCTCCTTGATCTTCTCGGAAATATCCAGCACGGCGCGGATCTGGCCGGGTAGATCCACCAAACCGCGGATCAGATCTTTCTTTGCGGCGGAAGGGACCGACTTCTTCGATCGATTCCCTTCCGACAACCCCAAGGCGCACAGAATCAACGCAACGATCTGGGCGGTAAACGTCTTGGTCGATGCGACGCCGATCTCGGGCCCGGCGCGCGTGTACAGAACCGCATCCGAGCGTCGCGCCAGACTGGAATCGACCACGTTGCAGATGGAAAGAATCCGCGATTTCGCCTTCCGCGCCTCCTCCACACAGGCCAGCGTGTCCGCCGTCTCGCCGGACTGGGAAATGGCCACCACCAGCGTCTCGGAGTCGAACAGCGCCGGACGATACCGGCCCTCGCTTGCAATGTCAGCCTGCACCGGAGTCCGGGTGAGTTTCTCCATCACGGCCCGCCCGACGAGCGCCGCGTGATAGGAGGTTCCGCAGGCCGTAAGGACGATCCGCTTGATTCTCTTCAAGGGCAGCTTGCGCAGTTCGCCCAATTTGAGCGTCCCCGACTTGGAATCGACCCGGCCGGAAAGCGTATCCGCGATCACGGTCGGTTGCTCGAAAATCTCCTTCAGCATGTAGTGCGGGTATCCGCTTTTCTCGGCCATCGCCTGGGTCCACGTGATTTCCCGTTTCTCGCGGCGCGTGTTTTTGCCGTTCACGTCGAAGATGTCAATCCAATCGGCATGGAGAACAGCCAGGTCGCCGTCTTCCAGAATGATGACATTCCTCGTGTAGGGCAGAAGCGCGGGAATATCTGAAGCCATGAAGTTCTCGCCCTCGCCCACGCCAAGAACCAGGGGGGAGCCGCGTCGCATCGCCACGATCACGCCCGGCTGGGAATCGGCCAAAACGCCGACCGCAAACGCCCCCCGTATTTTCTTCGCGGCCGAGGTTAGCGCCTTCCGGAGGTCCCGGGCGCCATTGAGCTCGGACTCGACGAGGTGCGCCAGCACCTCGGTGTCCGTTTCGGACACGAAGCGGTGGCCGGCAAGCTCGCGTCTTACGTCCTGGTAATTTTCGATGATGCCGTTATGAACGACCGTTACCGTGCTTTTGGAGCCATTGCAGCAGGCGGCATGCGGATGGGCGTTCACGTCGGATGGGGCGCCGTGTGTGGCCCAACGCGTGTGGGCCACCCCCACACGGCCGGTCAGGGGCTCCGCGCGCAGCCGGCCCTCAAGCTCGGCAATCTTGCCGCGGCATTTGGTCACGCGAACGACCTGTCCCGCATCCACGATCGCGACGCCCGCCGAATCGTACCCGCGGTATTCGAGGCGCTTCAGACCGTCCAGCAGGATCGGCTGGCAATCCTTGTTCCCAATGTATCCGACAATTCCACACATCGCTGCATGAGTATACTCACTCCCCCCGCCCTCTCACAACTGGCCATCGACACCTCATGGCCGGCGCTAAAGACGCGCCCATCAAGGGCGCGGCTACCAGCGCGCTCCGGCCATCCGTGGTAGCCGCGGGCTTCATGCCCGCGTCCTCCACTTCTCAGTGCCTCTAGATTACGGGCCGTGCAGGAAACAGGTGATACAACATCAAGTAGACCAGAACGCCCGTGACGGAGACATAGAGCCAGATCGGCAGCGTCCAGCGCGCGATCCGGCGATGACGGTCGAAATGTTTTTTCAAGGCGCGCGTCAGGGTCATGAGGACGAGCGGGACGATTACGACCGCCAGAACGGTATGCGAACCCAGGAGGGCGAAATAAAAAGGGCGCGACCATCCGGTGCCGGTGAATCGGGTCACCCCGGCCGAATAGTGGTACGTGAGGTAGGAAATCAAGAACAGGACGGAAGCCGTCAATGCCCCGATCATGCAGGCCCGATGGGCCCTCACCTTTTTCCTTCGAATGAAATAGAAGCCCGTGCCCAGCAGCACGGCGCTTGTCCCGTTCAATGTCGCATTGAGCGCAGGCAGATCCGATACGGACATCACCAAATCCCCAGGAACGATTCCGGTGCCAGCGCCCTGGCGTCTCTTCGAAGCTCGTTCATGGCTTCCGGGTCCTCTCCATCGTAGTACCCTCGAACGCTGCCCCTTGGATCGATCAACACGAACCGCGTCGTGTGGAGGATCTCGTCACCGCCTTCGGAGGACATGATGGGCAATCGAAATCCATCCTGCGTGAGCGCCACGATGTTCTCGCGCGGACCAGTCAAGAACCACCATCGGGTGTCCGAGGCGCCAAATCGAGTGGCATATTTTCGGAGGGCCTCGGGCGTGTCACGTTCTGGATCCACCGACACGGAGAGTAGATGGACCTTGTCCGGAAGATCAGTTTGGAGCTGCTTCATCTGGGCGCTCAAGCGCGGACACGGCCCAGGACAATTCGTGAAAATGAAATCCACAATCCAGGCTTTTCCGAGAAGATCCTGTTTGGATACCGGTCGCCCGCTCCGCTCGGTCAGCGTAAAATCCGGAACGCCGCCGAAATCCGGAAGATCCACCGCACGGTGGCACGCCGCGGTGACCAGCCAGCAACTCAGCGCAGCGCAAAGCAACATTGGACGCCACCTGAAATGGCCATCTTTCTCCTCCCGACAACTGACGACTGACGACTCACGACTCACGACTAGTGGTCCCCATTCGTCCTCCGATCACACATGATTTTCGCCACGGTGAACGTGAGCGCCAGAAAAATCCCGAGGGCGGCCAGACAAGCCCCCCATGACGGCACGTCTCCGGCTCTCAAGGGATCGCTCCAGTAGACGGCACGCCGAAAAGCCGCGACGCCATACGTCAACGGATTGACCATCATGATGGCGCGGAGCCATCCCGCCCCACCCGATCCGGGAAAGAATGAGCCGGAGAGGAACCACATCGGAAGCAGGAAGAGATTCATGACGGCGTGAAAACCTTGGGTCGAGTCTAGCCGCCAGGCTAGAATAAATCCCAGCGAAGTCAGGCCGGCACCTACGAGGAGCAGAACCCCGATCGCCGCAAGGAATCCGACGACACCGGCCGACATGCCAAAGGCCATTCCGAGCAGAAGAAACAGACCCGCCTGCAGGGTGGCCACAAGCGTTCCGCCGAGAACTTTTCCAATCACAATCACCCCGCGGGGGACGGGGGCCACAAGGACGCCCTGTAGGAATCCCGTCTTCCGATCCTCGATCACCGAAATGGTGGAGAAGATCGAAGCAAACAGCATAATCATGACCACCGTGCCGGGAAAGAAATATTCGAGAAAGTCCACCCCTGCCGGAACACCCTGCGGTTTGAAGGAAGATCTCAGACCGGCCCCAAGAAGAAGCCAGAAAACCACCGGCGTCAGGAGGGCGCCTACCACACGGCTCCTCTGACGGAAAAACTGCAATTGTTCCCGCCAGAGAAGCGCCAGGGCGGCGCGCGCGACGAACATCGCAGAGTGCCGAGCTCCGAGTCCCGAGTCCCGAGGTTGAAGCCCGGGAGGAACGGATCTCAAGTCACTGCTCATGATTCAGACACTCAGGACTCATGACCCTGCACTCATGACTCATGGCGGTATGCCTTTCCCGTCCGCCGAACGAACACATCCTCCAGCGTCGGTTTACGAAGCGAGACGGAACGGACGCGGCCGGGCAGTCCCTCCACCAGTTGGGGGATGAACGTGTGACCGGCCGGCTGCTCCATCCTCACATATCCATCCACCACTTGGGCCTTCGCGCCAAACTTCTCGTCGATCGCCCGACCCAGGCCGGCAGGGTCATCCGTTTCGATCACCAGCACGTCCCCGCCCACTTCCGCCGAAAGAGCGGGAGGCGCCCCGATAGCCACCAACCGGCCTGCATCAAGCATGCCCACCCGATCGCACTTCCCCGCCTCATCCATCATGTGCGTCGTCAGCAGCACGGTCGTTCCCTCAGTTTCCCGGCTTCGTTTCAATACGGCCCATAGATCCGCCCTCGCAGCAGGATCAAGACCCGTGGAAGGCTCATCCAGTACCAGTAGACGAGGCTTGTGGATAAGGCTCTTGGCAATTTCGACCCGTCTCCGCGTTCCGCCGGAAAGGCGACCGGTCCGTTCCCCGGCTCGATCCTCCAATCCGAATGCCGCCAGTAGCTCCCTGATCCGACTCTTGAGGGCCACCCCAGTCACCCCATGCATCGGCCCTTGGATCGTGAGGTTCTCCGCGATGGTCAGGTGCTGATCGAGCGCGGGCGATTGGAATACTACGCCCATCGATCGCCGCGCCGCGAAAGGGTCCCTCACAACATCCACTCCGTTCACCTCCACCCTGCCGGATCGTGGACGAAGCAGCGTGCACAGGATTCTGAGGAGCGTGGTTTTCCCGCCCCCGTTCGGCCCGACCAGACCGAAGATCTCTCCGGCGCCGACTTCAAATGAGACCTCATTCAGGGCCGCCCTCTTCCCGTAGTCGTGCGACAAGTCTCTCACCGCGATCATGATGAACCTGCCCGGCAGCCGGCCTTTATTCCGCCCAGAGGGTTGCCTGTGCAGCCATGATTCCAAGAATCAGGGGAAGGTACGTGACGGAAGTCAGAAAGAACCATCGCGCCCGTTCGATGCTGCGATGAACCGAGAACACCACCGCCGCAACAAGAAAACCGAGGCCCAGAACCGCGATGGAGAGCGGCACGATGACGCCGGAATTTCTCAGTATCCCCGGTGCAAGGCTGACACCGACCAAACCCACCGTGAAGATCAGCCCCACGGCGGCCACGGTTTTCCCGCTTGGGTCCACCACGGACAGCATCGGCAGCCCCGCCCGCTGGTAGTCCTCCCGGTACATCCAAGAGAGCGCCATGAAGTGTGGGAATTGCCAGAGAAACAGGATTGCAAAGAGGAGCCACGCCCCCGCTCCGATGCCGTGGCCCGCGGCAGCCCAACCCATTAGTGGAGGAACGGCCCCCGGCACCGCACCGACCGCCACGCAGAGCCACGTCTTTTTTTTCAACGGCGTGTAGGCGGCAAGGTAGAACAGGATCGTGAGGATGGCCAACCCTCCGGTGGGGAGATTCACGCCGACGAGCAGAACGGTCACGCCGGTCACGCAGAGCGCGGCGCCAAAGAGCAGCGCCTGTGCGGAAGAGAGCCGGCCTGCGGGAAGGGGCCGCATGCGCGTACGGGCCATCAAACCATCGGTCGCTTTCTCCATGAGCATGTTCAGGGCATTCGCGCCCCCGGAGCACAGGCCTGTTCCCAGGATCGTGATCAATAGAAGCGGAACGTTGACCGCCCCGTGAGACGCGAGGATGAAGGCCATGGCGGCCGTCAGTACGACCATCGAACTGATGCCGGGCTTGGTCAGCGTCAGGTAGTCGGTCCACGGTCGCCGATCCACCGCAACTCCATCCATGGGCAAGGGCGTCGCGACTCCGCTCAAGACCGGCCCTGGATCCCGTTCGCCGCCTGCCCGCCGGTAGTCGCCCCTGGAAATGCCGTCTTGAGGCTGAGCACGACAAAGGTCATAAGCAAGAGGGCCCCCACCGCTACATGGACGGTGGTCACGCTGATGAACCGTCCGACAAAATAGAGGGTGAGGCCGAGTGACACTTGGACGAGAACAAGCCCCATCGACGTCCACGCCAGCGGCCGGAGGGCGGCCGGGCGTGATGCCGGCCGTACTCTCGACATTTCCGGCGGACAGGACGTCCGCGATACGGGTGAGAGTGCGACCCCGGATGATTGTCGAAGGATTCCGACGGCGGACCAGAACACCGCGACGGCCACCAACCCAGCGCCGATCATGTGGGGAACCAATGCCAGCCCCGTATGGCGCACAATCGCGCCGAGAATGAGTTGGATGTAGATGAGCACCGTGGTGACCACGGGCGCATTCACCTTGAAGCGGCCGGCCCTCCGTACCGAGGCACTGGCGGGAGGTTCGGCCCCTCGGCTCGTCGGACTTGTTCCTTGAGTTTCCATCCGGCGATTATCAATCCACTCCGGCGAAGTCGCAACGGACAAGACAACCAATAGGCTGAGCACCCCCTGCGCCAGGCAGGCATGGCTGACGGACATCACAGGCGGAAGTTTCAAGAGTACCGTCGCGCCGCCCAGGAACGCCTGCAATACGATGGCGCCCATCGCGGCGTAGGCCAGTCCCCTCACCCAGGCGCGGGAATCGCGTGCTCCAATCCAGAATCCCAGCACGACCACCAGGAGGCCCACCACGCCGGCGATCATGCGGTGGCCATGCTCGAAGAGGACCCCGCCCTGCATGGGCGGGAAGAACTGCCCGAATGAGAGCGGCCAGTCCGGGACAGCGAGGGCCGAACCGGTGCTGGTCACCAGCCCTCCGGCACAAATCAACACGAAGGCGCCGCCGGTCGTCACCTGCGCCAGGCGGTGGAAGGCCGACGCGCGTGAAGCCCCGGATGCGGACAGATCGAGCGATTGAACAGGCATCGCGCGAGAATACCACGCCGATCCTCACGAGGGAAAATGTCTCGTTGTGGCATTCGGACGGAATCGGGGCTATGCTGCCGCGGTTCAAATGCGCATTCGACTCCGTTACGGCAAGAAATCCTTCTATTGGGAGGACTCGCGGCTGACCCCGCGGCTGGTCCAGCCGCTGGAATCGAACGGCCGGGCCGTGGCCGTGCCCCATTCGATCGGCGAAGATTTCGAACACTATCTGGCCGGGGGAAAGGACCTCCTGGTCGTGGCGCCGGACGTGACCCGCCATTGCGGACTTCACAAACTGTTTCACCTGATCCTCCGCCACGCCGCCGCCGCCGGCATTCCCGAATCCAAAGTCAAAGTGCTCTTCGCGAACGGCCTGCATCGGGAGCTCCGCATCGCCGAGATGAAGCAAATTCTCGGACTCCTGACGGGTTCGGACTGCGTCCTGGTGAACCACAACGCGCGCGAATCGCGCGATCTCGTTTCCCTGGGCCATTCCCCGAAGGGAATCAAGGTCGAGGTCAACCGGGCCATCGTCGAGGCCGACCGGATCCTTCTCACCGGCGCCATCGGGTTCCACTACCTCGCCGGCTACAGCGGCGGTTGGAAGATCGTCGTGCCGGGCGTCGCCTCACACGACACGATCCTCGCGTTTCACAAATTGACGCTCGAGGGAGGCCCCGCCGTCGGTCTTGGACGCACACAGGGCAACCCGTTTTTCGAAGAGATCCACTCTCTCGGCAAGCTCCTTCAAAAACCCTGCTTCGCTGTCAACACCGTTCTCGCGCCGGACGGCCGACTGCTCCGCCTATTCAGCGGCGACGTGGCCAAAGCGTTCCGGGAAGGATGCGATTTCTACCGCGGCATCTTCGAGCGACCGATCCAGGAAAAGGCGGATCTCGCCGTCGTGTCCTGCGGAGGGTTCCCGAAGGACATCAACCTCATCCAGGCGCACAAGGCCATCGAGTCCGGCGTCCGGGCCATCTCGCCCGGTGGAACGCTGATCCTTCTGGCGGAATGTCCGGACGGGTTCGGCCACCCGCAATTTCTCGAGTGGTTCGCGCATGAATCCTCGAGCATCCTCTACTCGCACCTGAAGGAAAACTTCCACGTCTACGCCCGAACCGCATGGTCCATCCTGAAGAAAACCGAAGAGTACCGCGTCCTGCTCGTCTCGGCGCTCAAGCATACGGAATTGCTCCGAACCGGCCTCGTGGCTTGCAGCTCCCTGAAGGATGCCCTATATTACTCCCGCAAAATGCTCGGCTCCGGAAAACCATTCTACGTTATTCCCGAAGGGAGCTGGGTCCTCCCGTCTCCAGAAAATTGACATGACTCGCCGCATCGTATTCGCCGTCACCGTTCTCTCCCTCCTCATCGCCTACATATTCGCCGACCGATGGTGGGAGAAACGCAAAGAGGACAAGAAGACGAAGGAGACCAAGCTCTTCGACCTGAAGGCGGACGACGTGGAGGAGATCACCGTTCAGATGGCGGGCAAAGACGAGAAGGTGCTGGTCAAGGAAGGCGAAAAAACGTGGAAACTCATCAAGCCCGTGACGGATCTTGCCGATGAAGCGACAGTCCGCAGCATGACCTCCAAGATCGAGGAGCTGAATTTCGAGCGCGTGATCGATGAGGCGCCCTCGGATCCCAGCTCGTACGGGTTCAATCCCTTCGTTGTTCGCGTGGCCTTCAAAGCCAAAGGGAAACCGGAGCCGAAGGAATTCCAGATCGGCGAAAAGACACAGGTGGGATACAATCAATATCTCCGCGTCACCGGCAGCCCCCGCATCCTCCTCACCAGCTCCAGCGTCAAGAGCGTGTACGACCGCGACCTTCTCAGCCTCCGCGCCAAGGAGGTCGTGAGGGCCGAGCGCGATACGATACAACGCCTCGAATTCATGAATCCCAAATCGCCGAAGCCCGTCGTCCTCCGGCGCACGAACGAGAAATGGGTCGCGGATGCCGATCCCATTCTGGATCTCGATCAGGAGTCGGTGAAGAACGTCGTCAGGGATCTCGTCAATCTGCGCATCAGGGACTTCGATGACGAGGCGCCGAAGAATCTCAAGAAGTTCGGGCTCGTCAAGGCGGCCGCCGCCTACTCCGTGGAGTGGAGCACCGCTTCCGGCGTCGCGTCGGAAACCGTCCTCTTCGGAGACAAGGTGAAGGACAAAGACCGATTCTACGCGAAGCAGGGATCCCGCGCGACCGTGTTCGAAGTGGACAAGTACACCTTCGACAACCTGAACAAGAGCCTGGATGATCTGAAGGAGAAGCACCCCCTGCGCTTCAACCGATTCGATTTGACCGCCTTGGAGGTCGATACGCCTTCCAAATCCTATGCCCTGGAAAAAGTGGACGGGGTATGGACCCTGACCAAGCCCGAGAAGACCCAGGCCAGGGCCGAGGTCATCAGCGATCTGCTGATTCTCCTCGAAGACGCCGAGGGGAAGGCAATCACGAAGACCGAGAAATCCGAATACGGCCTGAGCGCGCCTCAAATCAGGGTGCGGATGAAAGAAAAGGAGAAGTCCCACCCGCAGATTACCATCGGCAACATGATCTTGAAAGACGGCAAGGACCACGTCTACATCCGGAACGACGGGACGGGAATGATCTATCTCTCGGCAGCTCCCCGTATCAAGGAGATCCTTCGGGGGCTTGAAGACCTGAAGGCGCCTGAAGAGAAAACAGGGCCGAAGTCGAACTAGCTCTTCGACTACCTGACGACGATGTGGAGCCCGTCGTTGACGAGCTTTTGGTACTCGTTCACCACCGACTTGAAATAGAACCGGTTCTCGATCCAGTTCGAAGGATCGAAGTCGTCATACCGGCTGGGCTTTATCGCCACTTGGATTTCCGGTACGAGCACCTCACGCGCAATCAATCGACATCGTCGTGTATGGGGCTTGGTCGCCACGATGATAAGTCGCCGCACTCCCCGTTCGATGAGCAGCCCCTTGAGAACGCCCAACTCCTCGCGACTCGTCTGCACCGGAGGACCCAGGACCCAGATATCCTCTTCTGCCACCCCGAGTTGGAGTGCGGAGGACCGGTTGAGATCGGCCGAGAACGGGGCATGCACCCCGCGCTTTTCGAGTTCGTCCCACGCAGCAGGACGGGTTTCGGGGGAGAACACGATAGCCTTCCCCTCCCCCGACCGATACAGATCGACGGCTTCGAGGAGAACGGCCGGGAAGTCACCCGCCATCACCTTGATCGCGTCGGCAGTCTCCACTGGATCTTCCACAATCAACCAGGAGCCCACGGCAGTCCGGACGGGATCTTGAAACAGATAGACGAAACCGCCGGCGGCGCCCAGCACGATGACCATCCAGAAAAGACATCGCTTCACCATCCCGGGACTATATCGAACGGATCGGCGCCTGAAAAGGCGGATCGTTCCCTACGCTCCAGGATCGGTCGAATTTCGTCGAAGGCCGCCCCTGGACCCGGTAGGACGGGCTTGCCTGTTCCCCGATCGAGGCGGTAGAGTCCGTCCGTGCGAAAGACCCCACCGAAAGATCGCGCACAGGAGGACGTCGATCGGAAGACGGTTCGCCCGTCTCCGGAGGCCGCCGACCGGAGTTCATCCTCTTCGGAGTTCGGCCCGGAGCCGCTGGAGGAAGATCGTGGGCTCGAAGTCACGCTACGACCCCGCACCTTGGATGAATTCATCGGACAGGGCCGCATCAAGGAAAACCTGACCGTCTACATGACCGCCGCGCTCCAGCGTCATGAGGCGCTGGATCACGTGCTCTTCTACGGTCCCCCCGGCCTGGGCAAAACCACCCTCGCCCACATCATCAGCCAGGGCCTCGGCGTCGGACTCACGGCCACCTCCGGTCCCATCCTCGAAAAGGCCGGAGACCTTCTCGCCGTGTTGACCAATCTCCAGGACCGCGACGTCCTCTTCATCGATGAGATTCACCGAATTCCCAAGATCGTGGAGGAAGTTCTCTACCCCGCCCTGGAGGACCGGAAGGTGGACGTGATGATCGGCCAAGGGCCGGCCGCCCGCACCCTGAAAATGGCGTTGCGCCCTTTCACGCTTATCGGCGCCACCACGCGCGCCGGTCTCCTCACCTCTCCGCTCAGGGACCGATTCGGCGCCACGTTCCGGCTTGAGTATTACGATGAGGCGGACTTGGAGCGAATCACGTTGAGGTCGGGCGGACTGCTCGGTATGGAGGTGACGCCGGACGGCGCTCGGGAAATTGCCCACCGGTCCCGCGGCACTCCCCGTATCGCGAATCGACATCTCAGACGAATTCGGGATTTCGCCCAGGTCCAGAAGAAGAAATCGATCGATGCCCACCTTGCGCGTGAAGCGTTGACAAGGATGGACATCGATTCCATAGGTCTCGATCCGATGGACCGGAAGGTGATGCTCACCATCATCGATACATTCGCCGGCGGGCCGGTGGGCGTGGAAACGCTCGCTGCGGCGATTCACGAGGAAAAACGCACCATCGAGGATGTGTACGAGCCTTACCTAATTCAAATCGGATTCCTCCAACGAACGCCCCGCGGCCGGATGGCGACTCCGCAGGCGTACGACCATTTGAAGAAGACGCCGCCCCAAAAGGGCCAGAACACACTTTTCTGAACCCGTGTCCGTTCGTCCTTCGACAAGCTCAGGAGGAACGGACGAGGTGCCGTTCGTGGTGAGCCCTTCGATTGACTCAGGGCCTCATGAGGTCCTGAGCTTGCCGAAGGGCCTGTCGAACCCTGTGCGTTCGTGCCGCTAGCATGATCCCTACTCTTCCCACTCCAGCCTCCGAACTAACCGACCTGCTCAACTCAACCTTCACCCAGGTTCCGGACGAATGGAAGCAACGGTTCGTGGGCTATTTCCACGGCCTCTACGGAGAAGGCCTTCTTGCCGTCGTGCTCTACGGCTCCTATTTGTCCCCGTCCCTGCGCAAACCTACCAGCTTTCCTGACTTCATTGTGGTGGCCAAGGAAAGAACGAACGCGAATCGCACCTGGGGCCAGCGCATTCTCTATCCTTTTCTTCCCCCCAATGCCCTTTCCGGGTCAATCCCCACCACGAGCGGCACCCCGCTGCCCTGCAAATACTACGTTCTGGCAGCCGATGATTTTGAGAAGGCGACGGACTACGATACCCGCGACCTCGCCATCGCCGGCCGTCTATCCAAGCGAATCGCGGTCATCCATGCCTCCGGAGTCGCCGCCCTCGCCCATGTGACCCAGGCGTGTGCCCGCTCGATGGTCCTCAATGCCGCGCTCGCCCTGCCGTCCTTTGACGGCCCTTTCGAATTGGACGAGTTCTCCGCGGCCACACTGAATGTCAGTTACCGCGCGGAATTTCGGATGACAGAGGCGGGCAAAGTGAAAGCCATCTTCAACGCGGAGGCCGAATTCTATCGTCAGGCCTATGCCGTCGTGCTGGAAGAACTCCGCGACGCCGGACTCGTGAAATCCGATGGACGCCGATGGCAGCCAACTCCCCAGGTTGAATCGTTCCGGATACTCGCCGAGGAATTGATCCGGCGGTCACGGCGGAATGGGAAGTGGCGACTCGTGAAGTACATTCTGCTTTTCCGAGGGTGGACCCGATACCTGGTGGACAAGATCGAACGAAGCCAGGGAGAACGGATTGAACTCACCGCGCTGCAGAAGCGGTTTCCTCTCATCTTTGCCTGGGGACATTTCTTTCGGCTTCTCAGGCAGGGCCGACTCAGATAGCTCGCTTCGGGATGAGCGTCACGGCCTGCCCGGGCCTTATCCGAAAGCGCTTCGCCGCATTTCCCCCCCGTAGAGCCATTTCGATCAGTCCCAACGAGTTGACCAGGGCAATGGGCTGCCCTCTCTTGCCGGCGTCGTATGTAGGGACCAGGCCATCAGCACGCATGCGCCCAACCCTCGCCTGCACGTCCTTCCCCCCAGCTTTGCGGCCTTCGAGGTTGGTAATCGCATTCCCGAACCGGTCGATGTAGACGATTTCGCCGCTCCATATTCCGTTCCTCCATACCGGCCGGTGGACAGCTACTCGATGGACCCGGCTCATCGGCTTTCCCATTCGGGCCAGAGAGACTCCCCGGGAGAGATGAGCCGCCACCGGCGCGAAGACATCACGCCCATGAAATGTCGAGCTCCCATCGGACAGAAAGAATTTCCGATCGGTCAATTCGACGGCCGTGCACGGGCCATCGGTCTGCATCGGCATGGTCAAGATGCCGTTGTCCGGTCCCACCAGGGTGTACCGTTGCCCCCGCACAGCGATCGCGCGGCGCCCGGACCCCACGCCGGGATCGACCACGGCAACGTGGATCGTTCCCTTGGGGAAATAGGGCATTGCCGCGGCAAGAACGAAAGACGCCGCGCGGATATCGCCCGGAGAAATCTCGTGCGTCACATCGACAATATCTGCCGCCGGCGCAATGGATTTGATGACACCCTTCATCGAACCGACAAACCAATCCCGATACCCAAAATCGGTGGTCAATGTGATAATCCGCGACATGCTTTTTCCCGTGGAAAGTCTCTCATGACAACTCTCAGGCGGCAACCGCTGCGGAATGTCGTCCTCCGCAGTCCCGATCAACTGCACGACTGTTTCCGGAAGGCGGCCACCGGCTCCCGACCGAAGCGGCTTGGATGCGAGTTCGAGTGGCTCACAGCGGACCATCGAGGCCAAGCCGTCCCATTCGACGCCCCCCATGGAGCCTCGGCCCTGCTCCAACGTCTGGAGAAGCACTTTCACTGGGATCCCGTGGATGTTGATGGGCATGCCCTTGCGGTGCGAAAAGGTGAAGTCATCATTGGTCTCGAACCGGGTGGCCAAGTCGAGTATTCAAGCGCTCCCTATGCCAGCCTGCTTTCTCTGTTCGATGAGTACACCACCGTCAAGGCGGATCTTCTCGAGGCGAAACGAGGGATCGACCTCTTTTTCCTCTCCGTAGGAGTTCATCCCACGCTTCGCCGCTCAAACAACCTACCCATCGTGCCGAAATCCCGGTATCGCGCTTTGGCCGATCATCTCACCCGCACCGGTCGGTTGGGACACTGGATGATGAAAGCAACAGCCTCCATTCAAGTGAACCTCGACTATGCCGATGAAGTCGAGGGATCGGATATCCTGAGAGCGGCGGCCCATCTCAGTCGCTGGTCGGCCGGAATGTTTTCGAACTCTCCCATCTGGAAAGGTCGTTTCACTCAAATGTCTTCCTTCCGCTCGGGCATTTGGAGGGACACCGACCCGGCCCGATGCGGTTTGCCGGCATTCATGCTGAATTCCGCTCACGGACTTCGCGATTACGTCGAGTATGCCCTTGACGTCCCGGTCATCTTCTGTGATTGGTGTCCTCCCCGGACCCACCGCCATACATTCAGGGAATGGATTCAAACCGGCCGACCCCATCGTCCCACCCTCGGCGACTGGGATCTCCACCTCACCAGCTTGTACCCGGATGTGCGGGTCAAACCCCAGATCGAGCTCCGATTCATCGATGCCCTGCCGGACCCGCTCGGAATCGCAACCGTAGCGTTCTTCAAGGGGCTGCTCTACTCACCTCGCATCCGAAATCGACTGTTGAATTTCGCCGATCGGCCGGGATCCCGTCGAATGCGACCGCAGGAACTCCTCGAGTTGGCGCGAGGCGGCATGATGGAGCTCGCGCCCGCCGAGGCCGCCCTCCTTGAACCTCTCGAGCCGGTCGTTCGAGGCGGAGTTGATTCACCTGCACGACGGACACTGGCGGAATGGAGATCGGCCGGATCACCGTCGGAGTTTGTCCTACGATCCGCTTGGTAAGCCCAGGATTGAGTCGGTCCGTACGCTGTGCTAGGTTGACGGAATGATTCAACTGCTCGGCCACACGAACGTCTTCATCAACCTTCCACCCAAGACGGTTGAAGAAATCGCCGCCAAGGTGGAAGTCAAGACATTTAAGGAAGGCGAACTCGTGCTTGAGAAGGAAATCCTGAACGATTCGCTGTTCGTCATCGCAAAGGGCCGGGTGGAAATTCTCATGACGGTCCGGGACAAAGAAGTCAAGATGGCCGAGCTGGGTCCCGCCGAGGCGTTCGGGGAGATGAGCTTTATCGACAATTTCATCACCTCGGCCAGGGTTCGGGCGATGGAAGACACCCAGGTGGGCCAACTTCACAAGCATGACATTCTGACCGTCCTTAAGCACGACCCTCTCGCCGCCTCGAAATTCTGGGAAACGCTCTGCCAGATCCTGATCCGGCGGTACTGGGTTCTTTTGGAACAGACCTATAAAATCTTCAAGGAATACTTCAAGACGCACGAGAAGTTGTAGGTAGCCGCAGGCTTCAGCCTGCGGTCAAGACGCGGGCTAAAGCCCGCGCCTACCAAGAATTACAACACGCACCCGTAAAGGCCATGTTACATGCCGTGCCATCCGTGGCACGGCAACATCTCATGGCCCCGTACCATCCGTGGCACGGGGGTGCGGCTACCGGATATCGCTCCTCCCCGTAGGCACTCAAGTCCCTTCGCCGGTCGCCGAATACCATCAGTGGAGTTATGGAGGGCATCCTTTCCGCACAGCAACTCAGCTTCAGCTACCAGCGGCTCAGCTACGGCTACATCCAAAACGGTCAGATCGACGAGCAGCAGGTCCTTGAGGGTCGAAATCTCAGGGAACTTGCGGACAAGCTTTTCGAGTTGCCCGGTGAGACTGTTGAAACGGATGGCGCGGCGGATCCCCTCGAGTCGCTTCGCCAGGAGGTAGGCCAAGGCACGGCTTTCTACGTCACCTACGAAGAGATCCATCTGGAATTCTCGCAGGTCCAACTGCAAACAGGGGACGCCCTCGGTGATCCAAACGGCGCGGATACCGTCGATGGATTGCTGGGGAAAATCAATAAAGCCTTCGAACAGATACGAAATGCGACTCTGAAGCCCAGTGATGATTTAAGGAGTCAGATCCAGCAATTGATCGAGAGCGCATTCTCAAGAAGCGCAGACAAGCTCGACAAGCTGGGTGAAGTGAGGGACCCCACTCGTCAGAAACTTGACAAGCTGCTGGAAGATATCCGCAAGTTGATCGACCAGACCTTCGGCGCACCTGCCGCGTAAGCAACCCGGAAACAGTCTTCTTTCGATCCGTCGCGGTTCGACAGGCTCACCACGAGCGGTTTCTGACGTCGCATCAGACCTTGGCTCCCGCTCCCTCAACCGTCCTGTCGTCGGTGTATACTTGCACACCGATGAAACATACGCCCTCTCGATGCTCTTTTCCGGGCGACCCCTGTTTCAGCAACGCCGCTTTCGCTAAACGCGCTTGGAAACGCCACCCTCTCCTCATGGATTACCTGAACCCGCGGTCGCCCCTGCGTATTCGGCGCCTGCTGCAGAGGCGTATTTACGAGGCAGCCTTCTTTCCCTATTACCGCCGGCTTCGGCGTGGAACACGAGTCTTGGATGTGGGATGCGGGGTCGGGCGGTTTCTTATCCCTCTCATGCGCTCCGGCTGCAAGGTCGCAGGAATCGATTTCGACTTCGGTCACTTGAGAGCGGCCGGCAGGCACGGCATGGGGGTTCGGGATGTCCGGCCTCACCTGAGTCAAGCCCGGGCGGAAAGCCTTCCATTCCGCAACGGGGCGTTCGATGCCGTCCTGGCGATTGAAACACCTTCGTACGTGTCATCGGCCGAGCGCGCCCTTCGAGAAATCCGACGGATCCTTCGCCCAAGGGGACTGCTCTTTCTTTCCGTGGAAACGCGACTCGGCGGCGCCCTCTCCGATGGCCACCTCTCGCTGGATCAAATCGACACGGTGCTCCAGGCCGGCCGATGCCACGTCCCCGGTTCCTTTTTTGCGCGCTACTACGAAGAGCGCGAACTCCTTCGCCTCCTCAGGAGAACCGGCTTTTCCGCACTCCAGTGCCGCCCGGCCCATTTCATCCTGGACGGCCCCCTCGAGCCTGCCGTGGAGAATGCAAGTCTCCACATACCTTCCTATCGCGCTTCGATCGTCCGCCTGGAACGAACTTTGGCCGCGACCCCCCCCCTCCGCTCCCTCGCCCGCACCTGGGCTGTCGTCGCCCGGCGACTCCCAAGAATCCTATCGCGTGAAATGCGAGAAGGCGATCCGTGTTCTGGAGGATTGGTCCCCTCCGCTTCGTTGCGGCCCTTTTCGGAGACGGTGAAAGGCACTTCGTGGGAGCCGGTACCGGGACGACGAGTGGAATCCCTATGGGATCACTGCGTCGCGCGCCGGTTGAAGCGGTTCATCGCCGCATCGACACCATCGGCCAGGATCAGGCGGACCGCCTCCGCCGCGGTCTGGACCACGGCCTCAAACACCGAATCCTCGCCATCCTTAGGCGGTTTCAAAACGAAGTCGACCACGTCCTGCCCGGGATCAGGACGCCCGATGCCAACCCGGACGCGAACAAATTCATCCGTCCCGAGATGTTCGATCAACGATCTCAAGCCCTTGTGGCCCCCGTCGCTGCCGTCTTTCCGGACACGAATGTTGCCGAGCGGAAGGTTCAGGTCATCGCAGACGGCGATCACGCGGTCCCGCCCCCGCTGAAGCACGCCGGCTACGGCCTCCCCGCTCAGATTCATGTAAGTCTGCGGCTTCAGGAGAAGAAGCTTCCTGCCTTCCCACTCCAGGGACAAATCCAGATCCCCGTTTGCGTTCTTCTTGAATTTTCGCCCGCCGGCCGCGAGGTGATCCACAACGCGAAATCCGACGTTGTGTCGCGTGTGGTGATACTTCCGGCCGGGATTGCCCAGCCCCACAATGATCACCACTTCGTGCCCATCCCTACGCGCGCCTGATCCGTTCGGCAAACGACCGCGCCGTCCGGCTCCCCGCGAACCACACGACCAGCCCGAACGTGGCGGCCCCGAGGAAAATCAGGGCAAGCACCCTTGGCGCCAGACCCAGCACAGGTTCCAATCTCGGCTCGGCTCCCACCAAGACGGTCACCATCGCAATTGAAGCAATTGCCACCTTCACCAGCTCACTCCAAAACACCGCTCTCGACCGCGGGGCGCCCACAAGCCGGCGTCTCGCGAGTGAAAGAATGGCCAGGTTGACGACGGAGCCGGCCACCGTGCCGAAGGCCACGCCCTGCACCCCCCACCGGCTCTTCGCCGACCAGCCGACGGCAGCGGTGACCAGGAGCGAGGCCGCCGCGGCCGCAACCGGTATCCGGGGTTTCTGCACGGCGTAGAAGACCTGCGATGAGATCCGGGTCGATGCGAATGCCCAGAGACCCAGTGCATACACGCCGAGCGCTCCCGCCGTGCCGGCCGCCATGTCCGGGCCGAACTGCCGCCGCTGGTAGACCAGTTGAACGATCTCCTCCCGCAGCACGATTAGGCCGACGGCCGCAGGAATCATCAGGAAGAGAGAGGCCAGGAGGCTCCGATCCAGCAGCTCCCCCAGCCCCGCATGATCCTTTCTGGCCGCCAGTTCGGCGAGCATGGGGAGGGACGCCGTAGCCATCGAAATGGCAATCAGGGCCAGGGGGAATTGCACCAGACGATCGGCATAGTAAAGGGCGGAAACAGCTCCGGTACCGAGCGTCGATCCCAGTTGCGTGTTCACCAGTACCTGGAGTTGGTAGACCGTGCTCCCGATCACCGCGGACGCCATCAGGGTGCCGACTCGGCGAACGCCGGGATGGCCCGGTTGCCAGGCGGCCTGAAACGGCACGCGAATCGCCCTCGCTTCCGTTAGAACCATCACCAGTTGGGCCACCCCTCCTATGAGAACACCCCAGGCCAAACCGTCCACCGGCAGGGCCGTGTACCGGGAAAGCAGAAGAGCTCCCAAGATCATTCCCACGTTGAGCACGGCCGGCGTGACGGCGGAAACGAAAAATCGGTTGTACGTATTCAGCACCCCCATCACGAGGGAAACGAACGTGATCAGCAGAATGAAAGGGAACAGATAGCGAGTCAGATGCACCGCGAGCGCGTGCTTCTCCGGATCGGCCCGGAAACCGAAGGCGAGGGCATCCACGAGTTGCGGTGCGAATGCCACGCCGAGCAGGGTGAACCCCGCAACGCAGGGGACCGCCAACGTGACCAGGGCGCCCAGAAAGCGCCCGACGGTCTCCCGCGACTGCAATTGGAGTTCCTTGAGGACCGGGATGGTGGCTGCCTGCGTCGCGCCCTCCGCGAGGACCGCCCGGAACATGTTCGGCAACCGGAACGCGACAAAAAAGGCATCGGTTGCGCCCACGGGGAAGAAGGCGGCGATGACCGCATCGCGAACGAGGCCGAGCAGGCGACTGATCAACGTCGCTACGCTGACGGAGAGTGTGGACCTCAGCACCGGCCAATTATACTCGGAAGGCCCTCCGCTTCGCTTGCGAAATCCCTCCGGGCGGCGATAATCCCGCGATGTCCTTTTCGACCCTCCGCCCCGCATGACCACGAGAGCGCTCCTCCTGCTCGCCGCTCTCTGCATCCCGTGCTCATCCCCGGTCTTCGCACAGGAGACGCCGACCCTCCTCGACTACAAAGAAGTGATTCAGCGTGCCCTGACCCGAAGCCCCGTCCTGGCCGAGGGTCAGGAACTATTGGGATTCCGCCGGTCCCAGCTCGATGAGGCACGGCACGCCAAATTCGTTCCTCGCTTCGATGTCCGCTATACACTGACCCCCGTACCGGACATGCATCCGGGAACATTGGACCTCCCGGAGAATTTATCGGCGCTCGAGCCGATCGAGGAGGAACTCCGCGCTCTATCCTCGGAGTCCGGCCAACTTGAAAAGTTCGAAATCGGTCCCGGACACTACGTCGAGATCACCGCCACGCAGCCTTTATTCACCTTCGGCAAGCTCCGAAGCCTGGAGGCCATGGCCCGCGGAGGCGTCGCCGCCGCGGAATACGAGACACGCTTTCGGTCCCGCGAAATCATCTGGCGTGTATCCCAGATCTATTTCGCACTCATTGCCGCCCATCAAGGCTCCGCGATCGTGGATGAAACGGAGTCCGAACTTCGGAAGATCCAGGACCGGGTCCAGCATCTCGTGGAAAAAGGCGAGATCTCGCAGGAAGACACGCAGCGGCTGAAACTATTCGAGGTCGAGCTGCAAAACCGGAGGGCCGAGGCCTCCCTCGGCATCGAACAGGCGAAGGCGGGGCTTCGGATTGCGGTCGGAGCGGAGGTGGACGTGGCTCACGAGTTTCCCTCCATCGAACCGTCTCTACCGGCTCTGGAGGATCTATGGAAGGATGCGCCGGCGCGACGACCCGACCTCAAAATGGCCGAGTCGGGTCTCAGCGTGAAAGAGGCCCAGGTCACCAACGCCCGGAGCGAGTTCTTCCCGCAGCTTTTTCTGGCGGGCCGGTTCACGCTCGGATATGCGCCGAATCGATTCGACATCGGAAACCCTTACCTGAGCGATCCGGCCAATGTGCGCCGATTCGTGGCGTCCATGGGAATAAACCAATCCCTGAATCTCTTGCTGATCCGAGACCGTGTCCGCCAGGCGCGTCACGATCGCGCCAAGTCCCAAGCCATCTTACTAACCTTGCGCGATCTCGCCGAGGCGGATATCACCCGCGCCTACTATCAGTACCAGGAAGCCTCGCAAAAACGGGAGAACAACATCCGGGCGGTACGCATCGCCCGGGGCTGGCTGAGCACCGCGATCAACAACTACACGTTGGGCCTCATCAAGATCCGGGATGTGCTCGATGCTTTCCAGGCGTACCTCAATGCGAAGAAGGACTTCACCCAGGCAGCCTACCTGTACTATACTTCTCTTGCCCGTCTCGATTATGTTGCACAAACGAACCTTCTATTCGATCAGCCGTAAACTGCTTGCAGCAATTGGGATGGCCATACCGCTCGTGGTCGGGCAGACGGCGACGGCAGACGACGACCCCCTTGGCACCATCCGCTACTGGGAACAGCAGATCAAGGAGGTCGTCCATGCACCTTCCTATCGTGGAACGCCGGAAGACAAAGAACTGCTGAAGGCCCGAATCCGCTCGATTCTGGACACGGAACGGATGGGGCGCCTGGCGGTCGAGAAGCATTGGAGCAAACAACCGGAGGCGGATCGCCGCGAATTTCTGAAGCTCTTCAGGACCCTCGTGGAGCGCGCTTCCGTGACCGACCGGAAGGTTGATCTCTTCAAGCTGGACAATATCCGGTACGGCACTCCCACGGTCAACGGTACCAATGCGGAGGTCAAGGCGCATGTCCGGCCCTCGAACGAGCAGGTGGACGTGGAGGTGGTCTACAGGCTTTATCGAAACGGCAACGGCTGGAAGATCTACGACCTCGTCATCGATGAAGCCGGCATGATCGAGGGATTCCGCGGTCAGTTCAACCAGATCATTGCGGAAGATTCATTCAAGGAATTGCTGAACCGGATGCGGAAGAAGGCGGTCGACGAGTAGCGCTCACGGCTGCGTCTTCGAGCGCAGGCATGAAGCCTGCGGCTACCGGGGATTGGAGAGGACGTAGGCTGGTAGGCGCGGGCTTTAGCCCGCGTCTTCGGACGCAGGATGTCGGCGGATCAGAGAGAGTCGCCGGTCAACAGGCGATAGGCTTCGAGATATTTCTCTCTCGTCCTCGTCACGATCTCCGGAGGAAGAGGAGGTCCCGGGGGCGTCTTGTCCCACTTGAGCGAGAGCAGGTAATCCCTCACGAACTGCTTGTCGAAACTCCGCTGGCTCCGTCCCGGTTCATATTCGGACTTCGGCCAGAACCTCGACGAATCCGGCGTGATCACTTCGTCGATCAGAATGACCTTTCCATCGAGGAGGCCGAATTCGAATTTCGTATCCGCGATGATCACTCCGCCCTTCTCCGCAACCTCACAGGCGTGGGTGTAGATCTCGATGCTGACGTCCCGCAGCCGTTCCGCCAGTTTGCGGTCGCCCAGGATTTTCACCGCCTCGTCAAACGTGATGTTGATGTCGTGCCCCTTCTCCGCCTTGGTGGACGGCGTGAAAATGGGCTTCTCCAGTTTCTGCGACTCCGCCAGGCCTTTCGGCAACGGCACGCCGCAGACGGCCCCCCGTTTCGTGTACTCTCCCCAACCGGATCCGGCCAGATAGCCGCGAACGACGCATTCCACGGGGAGCGGCGCCGCCCGGCGCACCAGCATGCTCCGGCCCGAAAGGGATTCGGACCGCGATTGAAACGGGGGCGGGAAATCCTTGACCTCCGTGGAGACCAGGTGATTGGAGATGAGTTCGCGGCTCTGCCCGAACCAGAACCGACTGATCTGCGTGAGGACGAATCCCTTGTCCGGAATTCCCGTCGGGAGAACCACGTCGAAGGCCGAAATGCGGTCGCTGGCCACCATCAGAACATGGCTCCCCGCATCGTACATGTCCCTCACTTTGCCCCGACGTTCGAGCTTGGCGCCGGGGATTTCCGTGTACATCACCAAGGGGGTTCTTGCGCGGAGACCGTTCGTACCCATCGCGTGGATTCCTTTCTGCCCCCCTGCATAGCGCCTCTGTGAGGAGTCTGCAAGCGCCGGTGGCCGAGACGGCCGAGGCCCGAACCCGCAGGTCGGAGTGATGCTGAGGGCTACGGAAGATCTATTTCAGCGAGTATAGGCTGCCGGCTTCCGTTGCCACCAGAAGGCGCCCCGACGCTACCGCGGGGGCGGAGTTGATCGGGCCGTCGAGCGAGAGTTTCTGCACGGTCGCTCCGCTGTTGGCATTCACGACCACCACTTCGCCGTTCCCGGTGCCGACGTACACTCGGCCACCCGCCACCACGGGACTCGAAATAAATGCGGGCGTGCTGGGGATCCCGGCATCCACGCTCCATCGAACGGAGCCGTCGGACAGATCGAGGGCGTAAAGTTTCTGCAACCCAGCCGTCACCAGGGCGTATGCCCAGTCGCCGGAAATGGCCAGGTTGGACACCAGAATCGATGTGGGCCCTTCGGCCCGTGCGGGGGCGCGCGCAGGGGCGCCGGACTTCGCCCGTTTCGCTTTCTCCCTTTCGCAGTCACCGCCCGATCGCTGGTTCTCCATGGGATCGTCGCAAGCCGGAATAGAGTCGATCGTCACCGTGCGGGTCGGCGCCGCTTTGGCCAGGGCGACGAGCGGTTTCGTCCAGAGGCCTTTGCCTTCGACGGAAACGGCATACACGTTGGGATCTTCACCGCCGGGGGCAAAGAGAACCGTGCCCAGCGAACTCGCCGAGGGGGAGGCCATCATGACGCTCCCCTTCGTCTGCTTCTTCCAAAGGAAACGGCCATCGGCCGCATCCAGCCCTGTGAGGAACCCGTTGTTCGCCGCGATGATGAGCGTCGACCCGCTCAAGGCCGGTGAGCTGTAGCTCATCTGACCCAAGTCGTACTGCCACAGGATCTTGCCGGACAGGCTCACGGCGAGGACTTTCTGGTTCGGGAATCCCGATCCCATGTACACCACGCCGTTTGCGACGACGGGTGAGCTCATTTCGTTCCCGCCGGAGGCCGTCTTCCACAGAAGTTTTCCACTCGTGGCCTCCAGGGCATACAAGTGTCGATCGTACGAGCCGAAGAAGACCTTCCCGTCGGCCACCGCTGGAGTCGAATGAACCCGGTCCCCGGCTTGGAAGGCCCATGTCGGTTTCCCCGTGGCCAGCTCGACGGCCACGACCAGTCCTTTGTCCGTTCCGACATACGCTCGAGTGCCGTCGGACGAAATCGAAGACAGCGGTGTGGCCTTGAGGGCCGCTTTCCACTCTTCCGAGAGCGAATCACCGAGAGGCTGCGATGAAAGGGAATCCCTCGTGGGCGATTTTCCCAGAGACGGCCAAGCCTCGGCCCAAGACGCAGACACACCGCCTGCCAGAAGAGCCAGGCCCAAACCAACCGACCCCGCGAGTTTCAGCCCTTTCATGTGACCTCCCTTCGAAAAACGATCCGACCTCAAATCTTCAGGTGCTCCTTGATCCGCTTCTGGTCTTCATCGCTGATTTCGACCGCCCGCAGACCGATGGAGATGGCGCCGTTCGAGCGGAACCGGATGATTTCGAATCGACCCTCCACCCCTTTGAGATCGGTTTCCATGATCTTCAGTTTCAGCGTGAACGGCTGGAGAGGAAAGCCTCCCTTCACCGCCCATACGTTCGAGATCAAGGCGCCGTCCGGAGTCAGATTGTTGATCGTGCACCAGCCGCGATCGTACGCCTGGCCGTTCTCGGTCAAGAGCACCTCCATCTCCGCCTTGGCCCGAACGAGTTTCCGTTCGAACTTTCGCTTGTATTTCTTCCTCAGACGCCCAAAATCGTAGCCCATTTCGCGGGCTACGCGGATGACGTTCTCGACCGTACTCTTGCTGGTGATCATGGACGGGTGCCCATTCAGGACCTTGTTGACCGTGGTACGATCAAGCCCTAGTACATCCGCAATGACCTGCTGACTTACGCTCATGGATTTCCTCCTTGTAGCAAGAGGTTAGCTCCGCACGACTGCTTGAACTCTTCCCGCATTGTGGGATCTCCTCTTCTCACTTGTGATGTCTCTATGCCAGATGTACCAACTTGCCGCTTTTTTGTCAACACCCCAAGCCATCCATGACCAATGGGCGCCCGTGCCGTCACCCACCTGGAACTCGATACCCCAGATAGTTTGACACACTGCGTTGGTGCCGATACGATCCGTCTCGGAGGTCAAACTATGGAAGAAGCGGTCATCGTTGAAGCTGTACGAACGCCTATCGGCAAGAAGAAGGGCAAACTCTGGGGGGTCCGCCCCGACAATCTCGTGGCCGATGTCATGAAGGAAACGGTCCGCCGATCCGGGGTGGATCCGGCGTTAATTGAGGACGTCATCATGGGGTGCGTGACCCAGATCGGGGAACAGGGATTTAATATCGCCCGGAATGCGGCCCTCATCGCCGGCTTCCCTCTGGAGGTGACGGGTACAAGCGTGAACCGGCAGTGCGGTTCCAGCCAGCAAGCGGCGAATTTCGCCGCGATGGCCGTGATGTCGGGAGTGCACGAGTGCATGATGGCCGCCGGCGTCGAGAGCATGTCCCGCATTCCGATGGGATCGGACGGGATGGTGGCGGACTATGGTATCCCGATCAGTTCGCGGCTTTCCGAGCGGTTCGATCACAAGCTCGTTCCACAGGGCATTTCGGCCGAATACATCGCGCAACGCTGGAAGTTGAATCGCAAGGCGATCGACGAGTTTTCCTACCAGAGCCACGTGAAGGCCGCGCAGGCCACGGAGAACGGCTACTACAAGCGTGAGATTCTCCCCGTCGAGGCGCCTCTCATGGACCCCAACGGCCAGCCGACGGACCAGAAGCAGACGGTGAGCATGGACGAAGGATTCCGAAAGGACGCGTCACTCGAAAAGATGGGGTCGCTCAAGCCGTCGTTCCTGCCCGAGGGAGTGGTCACGGCGGCCAACTCGAGCCAGATCAGCGACGGCGCTGCGGCCCTCCTCATCATGTCGAAGCGAAAAGCCAAGGAGCTCGGTCTGAAGCCCCGCGCCCGTTTCATTTCGATGACGCTCGCGGGCGTCGATCCGGTGGTCATGCTGACCGGCCCGATTCCGGCCACGCAAAAAGCGCTCAAGAAGGCCGGCCTGGCCATGAAAGACATCGACTTGGTGGAGATCAACGAAGCCTTCGCCTCCGTTGTGCTCGCCTGGGAAAAGGAGCTTCAGCCGGACATGAAGAAGGTCAACGTAAACGGCGGCGCGGTCGCGCTCGGACATCCGCTGGGTTGCAGCGGCGCCCGGCTCCTGACCACCCTCCTTCACGAGATGGAGCGGCGAAACGCGCGGTATGGGCTGTCCACCATGTGCATCGGGTTCGGGCAGGGCATCGCCACCATTCTGGAGCGGATGAACTAGAAATCCGGCGGCCGTCGGGTCACCTCGACGGGTAGCGTGGGCGTCTTTCGCCCGGGACGGAAAGTTGAGCCTGTGGAGTTCGGTGTCTACGGGTAGATTTGGTTCCCCGTATCGTCTTCGAGCACAATGGCCTGAGTGGGACAGGCCTCGGCCGCATTGAGAACGGTATCGTCATCGGCTCCCTTGGGGTCCAGTACGATGGCCTTGTTTTCCTTGTCCATTTTGAAGACGGCCGGCGCAATGCCGACGCAATTGGCGGCCCCGATGCATAAAGCTCGATCTACGCGTACTTTCACATTTACCTCGCTTGCCGGAATCCATCGCCGGCGATCCGATTGATTTCGCTCGACCCTTCATCTACCATGCAAAAGTCAATGTTGCGCGCCCGATGAAAAAACTCCATCAGACCTCCCATCATCTTCCCTGAAGCCAGGCGAAGGGGGCGATGAAGGAAATCAGTCTCATCCTCAAGAACGTGCCGGGCCAGCTCGCCGAGGTGGCGGACATCTGCGCGGCCGAAGGTATCAACATCCGCGGCATGTGCGTCGCCGAGACCGAACATATTTCGCTTCTCCGGCTTGTGGTGGACGATCTGGACGCCGCCCACGATGCCTTGAAGGACCGCTTTCCGGTCGGAATCAAGGAGGTGGTCGAAGTGGAAGTGCCTAACAAGCCCGGAGCGCTTTCGAAGATCGCCAAGATTTTCGCGGAGGCCGGCGTGAACATCGATTATGCCTACGTCGCCGTCGCCCCGGACGGGAAGCGGGACACCCTGATCCTCCGGGTGGACAAGATCAACACCGCCGTCCAGACCCTCAAGGAGAAGCGCATTCGCGTTTATTGACGTCCTCCCTCTTTTCTGGGAGTGAGGTTCAGTTCCCGGCGGGCGCGCTTCGCGGCCGCGACCAGGACTTGCAGTTTTCCGATCGCTTCCTCCGTGGTGCGGGTCTTGAGTCCGCAATCGGGGTCGCACCAGACTTGCGCGGCCGGTACCGACTCCACGGCGGCCTTGATCCGGCTAAAGACAGCCTCCTCCGGATCGATCCGGTGCGAATGGGATTCCACCACGCCGAACGAGAGATCCTTCGAGAATGGATTCCGCCGGAACATGCCGATCAGGTCGAACCCGCTGTTCGTCATCTCCAGATCGAAGTTGTCCACCGGCACGTTGAGGAGCCCAGGGTAGATGAATTCGAATGCTCCGTAGCAGACGTGGGTGATAAAATAGGCCGGTAGGCCGTCCGTCACCACGTGCATGGCTTCAATGGCCATCGGGAGCTCCTCGGGGCGCGCGGAGAGCGCCGGCTCGTCGATCTGGATGATCTTCGCCCCCCCCCGGATGAGCTCCTCGACTTCTTTCCGGATCTCGCGCGCAAACGCCATGGCGGCGTCGCGGCGGCTTGGATAATATTCATCGAAGGACCAATCGGTCAGGGTGTAGGGCCCGGTGAGCATCCCCTTCACCGGCTTGGCCGTGAGGCCCTGGGCGAATTTCCACCAGCCCACGGTAATCGGTTTCTCCCAGCGGACCTCGCCCGTAATCACCGGCTTGTGGTAGTAGCGGTTCCCGTAGGACCGCACGAGTCCGCCCTTCTCCATGCCACGCAGGTGCTCGGCGAAGTAGGCCACCATGTCCCCGCGGTACTGCTCACCATCCACCAGTACGTCGATCCCTATCTCCTCTTGCTTCTTGATCCAGTCGGCGGTGGCCTGCTGCTCCTTTTCCTCCACCTGCTTGGAGTCAACCTCGCCTTTGAGCGCCTTCGATTTGATTTTCTTGAGTTCCTCGGGGCGGGGGAAACTTCCGACGGAGGTCGTGGGCAGGAGGGGCAGCTCAATCCCCAGCTTCTTGAGCTTTTCGGGAGGCATCAGTCGGTCCCCTTCAGCAGGGTTCGAACCTCGTTCATCAGGTTCAGCTTCTGCTCGGCCCGGTCCCGCGGCAGGAACTCAAGTCCACAGGACGTGGTCAGGAACAGCGGACCGGAGCGCACCTTCGCCGCGATCTCACTCAACAGGTCGGCGATCTTCCGCGGATTTTCCAGTCGGGTGTTTCGCCCATCCAGGAGCCCCGCGGCCAGGCCTTTCGGGCACCCCGTGCTCTTGATTTCCTGAACCAGCCTCGGGCTGTAGCAAAAATCCACACAGAGCACATCCACATCGAGCTCCTGGAGCGCCCCCCAGAGAGAAGCGCAGTTTCCGAAATACACGGCGAAAATGATTTTGGCTTTTCCCTTCGCGGAGACGATCGGTTTGAACAGGGCTTTGTACCGGCGGATGTCCACGTCCTTTTTTGCCAGGGACGGCTCTTCCACCTGGATCCACTCGGCCCCGGCATCCGCCAGGGCGCGGACCTCCGCGGCTACGGGTTTCGCAAGAATCTCGGCCGCGTCTTCGATGTTCTCAAACGTGGGGGACTTCCAGATGGAATGATGAGCCAACGTCAACGGACCCATCACCACGGGCTTCACGGGGGTGTGCGTGAGGGAGCGAGCATACACGTATTCCTCTTTGAGACGCGACGCGCCGCTGATGGTTCGCGAATTCAGGATCGGCTGTCGGATGTAGAAGTTGGTATCAAAGTACCGGAGGAGGCCGTTGACCTCAATGCCGTCCCTATCTCTCAATAGGTGCGAAATGGGATCTGTCCAACGAATGAGACCATCCGTGGCCAAGTCCAGTCCCGTCTTGTCCTGCTCCATGATGGCTTCCAATACCGCCAAGTCCTGGGAGGCTCGAAGGTCCTCGACCGTCTTGATCCCCCTCTCCCACTGCTCGTGGGTCCGTCGAAGGCCTTGAAGGCGCACGGAATCCCCAACCCGGGGATAACTCGAATGACTCATGGTTTGGATTCTCATGGGCGGCGCGGGAATGTAGCATACGACCCTCAGGGGGTCAAACAAAGATGGGAACGGGTATTCGAAAATGGCGATAGGCCCGCGCCACGAGCGTGTGCGAGCCGGTCACAATGACCGGATCTTTCGCCGGTGCGATCAGCCCACTTCGATCAAAGGCACGGGTGGAATCCGGTTCGACAACCGCCGGAATACCCAGATCGGAGGCCAAGGCACGCAACGTGTTCGGCTCATGCGCGCGTTCGGCGTCGGTCGCCCTGGTGAGTACCAGCGAGCCCGCCCACGGCCGCAGAGCGGCCAGAACACCTGCCGCATCCTTGGTGCGAAGCAGAGAGAGCACCACCACCGGCGCCTTTTGAGGGTATCGGGATTGAAAGACCTCCCGGAGCGCCCGCACGGCGTGTGGATTATGGGCCACATCCAGGAGCCAGGGTCTACCGCGCCTCCGCACCCACTGGCCTCTGCCGGGCCAGCAGCACCGGGAGAGACCTCGCTGGATCGTCTCCCAGGGAAGATGCAGATCGGCCGCTTCCAATGCCGACACGGCCAGCACCACGTTTCCCGCGAAGGATCGGCCGGAGAAAACGCTTCGCAGTCGCCTGCCACGAAAAGTCAGAGATGAACCCCCTTCGTATCGCCACTCCCGTCCCTCCCGCGGGACCATGAGCGGAACGCTACACGCCGCCGACCGCCGACGGAACGGCACGCGCGGTTCCGCTGCCACGGCGGGAGCCCCTGGCTTGATGATCATCGCCTTCTCGGCGGCCACGGCCTCCAGCGAACGGCCAAGCCATTCGGTGTGGTCCAGTCCGATCGGAGTCAGAACGGAGACGCAGGGTTGGACCACGTTGGTGGCATCCAAACGCCCGCCCATTCCCGTCTCAATCACGGCAAAGTCCACTTCCTCCGAATCGAAATAGAGGAAGGCCGCGACGGTGAGAAATTCAAAATGCGTCAGCTCAAACGGAGAGGGCCTTCGAAGCGCGTTCCTCACGCGCTCCCCCATTTGGGCAAACACGCTCCCGCGAATCATGGCGCCGTCCACGCGGATGCGCTCCCGGACGTCCAGGAAATGGGGCGAGGTGTAGAGCCCCACTCGATAGCCTGCCGCGCGGAGAATGGAAGAGAGCAGCGCACAGGTTGACCCTTTTCCATTCGTACCGGCTACATGGAACACCTTCAGCCGGGAATGAGGGTTTCCAAGCCTTTCCAAGGCTCGGCGGGTAGGACCCAGCCCGAGCCTGATCCGGAAAGGATCGAGCCCCTCAAGAAAACGCTGGAGATCAGCCCCTCGGCGGAATGTAACCATGTGGAGATGTATTTATGGAGTCATCGCGTCACGTCATCATGTGTTCATGTCGTCATGTAGTCATCGCTCTTCCCACATGAATCCATGATTCCATGATCACATGTTTCCATTCCTCCATGACCCCATGATCACATTCCTACATTCGCTCGTCGTACCGGATCTCGAACGACGGGAAGATGCCGGCGTATGGTTCCTCCCGGATTTCGCAAGACGCGACTCTTGCCGCCGGCGGCCCCTTCCGGCACCAATCTCGAAACAAGGCGAGCGCCTCCTCCGCCCCTTCGGCCAGGATCTCCACGCTGCCGTCCTCCTTGTTCTTCACCCATCCGGTGAGATTCTGGGCCTGCGCCTCACGCAACGTGGCCCATCGGAAATTGACCCCCTGAACCCGGCCGCGCACAATAACGTGCAAGCGCTTATTCACTCTCGGGCGAGTTCTAAATCACGCCTTCGCTTCGAAGCGAGGCGATCTCGTCCTCGGAAAGGCCAAGGAGGGAGGACAGAATCGAACCGGTATCCTGGCCCAGATCCGGGTGAGCACGGCCCACGGACGGCGGCGTCTTCTCCAGCTTGAGGGGATTCCCCGGAATGCGGATCGTCCCGAGACGGGAATGAGACACCTCTTGGAGCATATCCCGACTCTGAAGCTGCACGTCCTGGTTCACTTCGTCGAAATCCATGACCGGAGTACACGGCACCCCCTCCTTCCGAAGGGCCTCTACCGCATCGCGGGTCGTCCGGCTTTCGAACCATTTGGCCGCCAGGCCGACGCCCCGTTTCCAGTTTCGAATGCGCTGGACGATATTTTCAAAATCGGGGCCCCCGAGCTCCGGATCCCCCAAGGCCCGCACGACGCCGCGCCACTGCTCTTCCGTAAAGGCCACCATCGCCAGATGGCCGTCCTGCGTCTTGTAGGAATTCCAAAAAACCATCCTGCGATTTTCATCGGAAAGCAGCTGGTCCACCGTGGTCTTCCCGAGGAACGAATCGACCGCCTCACGCATGTCTTCCATCGTCCGTCGCGTGAGCGCGCGGTAGTTGTGGATGTACATCACATCCTGCATGGAGAGATCGACCAGTTGCCCCACGCCCGTCCGCTCCCGCGCAAAGAGGGCCGATGCCAGACCGAGCGCCCCATACGCCCCGGCGACAAGATCACCGAACATCACTTTCGGAGGCACACCCGGCTGCTCCAACGCCGCCATGATCCCACCGGAAGCCTGGGCAATGAGGTCGAACGCCGGATAGCTCTGCAAAGGACCGGATCGGCCGAACCCTGAAATGGCGAGGTAGATCAATTTCGGCTGAAGCTTCGAGAGCACCCCGTATCCCAGCTCCAGCTTGTCCATCGTGCCGGGTGTGAAATTCTCCACCAGGGCATCCGATTTGCGGATCAACTTCTTGAAAAGATCCTTCCCCTTTTCATTCTTCAAATTGAGCGTGAGGCCCTTTTTATTGCGATGAACGATGGAGAGCGTCTTCTCCACGCCAGGGATCATCATCGACATCAGGCGCAGGGCTTCCCCCTGGGGCGGTTCGATCTTGATGACCTCGGCGCCCAGATCGGCAAGGAGTTGGGTCGCGCGCGGACCGGATAGGAACTGACTCAGATCGAGGATTCGAATTCCGCTGAAAGCCCCGGGCTGAAGTCCGGGCAGAGCATCTGGAACCGTGGGTGTGGTGGACCGGGGTTTCTTGGCTGCTCTGGCGGACCCCAGCCGTTTCCGGCTCAAATCCAGCCTTGCTCCTTGTACCACAGGAGCGTATCGCGAATGCCTTGGTGCGCATCGGGATACTCGAATTGAAAACCGAGGGCCTGTAATTTCCGGATGTCGTACACCACGTCCAGCCCAAGGTATTCCAGGGGATCCCGCTCGATGGGAGGCCGTGTGTGAGTCACATGCTTGGCGAAGAAACCCGTAATGTTCGCCGCCAAGATGCCGAGTGTCTTCACGACCCCCACGGGGATGGGGGGTAGGGCGCTGAATTTGTGTCCCATCACTTCGGCTACGTGCCGGAAATACTCGAGCGTGGGCATCGGGTTCGGGTCCGTCGTGTTGTAGGCTTGGTTGACCGCTTCCGGCCTTTGAGACAGAAAAAAGGCCGAGCGGCAGACATCCCGGACATGAATAAATGGAATTCGGAAGGTGAAATTTCGCGGGATCTGAACGCGCTTCATCTTGGCCGGCTGCATCAGGAACATCCCCCCGCCGTACACCGCGCGCGGGCCGTACACGGTGGTGGGTCGGATCGACGTACAGGCCAGCTTGTGCTTTTCGTAATAGGAGTGCACAAGCTCCTCCTGCATCCATTTCGTTTTGAGATAGTTGTTCGAGGGGACTTTCGGATCGTCCTCCTTGATCGGTTTTCCACTCAGACTCTTCAAATCGTACGACCCACCCGCGCCCCAGTTCATGAATCGCTTGACGCTGCCGTTTTCGAGGAGGGTGTCCAGGAGGTTCCGAGTGCCTTCTACGTTTACCCGGTGCAAGGCCTCATAGGGCGCCGTGTAGTCGAAGATGGCGGCGATATGAAACACGACGTCGATTCCGCCGGTGAGCCCCTTGAGCGTGTCCTTGCGAGTGAGATCGGCTCCGACCACTTCCACGCCCGCCTTTCGGATGACGCTGGGGAACCGACCACGAACACGATCGTCTTTCTCCAAGGCGGAAGGAAGATCCGTTGCCCGAACTTCGAATTTGTTCTCGCGGAGAATCTCCACCATGTGGGTGCCCATGAAACCCGAGGCACCCGTGACCAAAGCTTTCATATGTGGGCGGCATTGTAGACATATTCTTCGAGAGAATCCAATGAGCGAATTTGATGGGGCCCCGCGTTCGATGCTACCTTGAAATCCGCCCTTAGCCGCAACCCATGAATGTGCTGTTTCTCCAGGATTCCGGCCTGAACGAGTCTCTGGCACTTACGGAACTCTCGGCGTACCTCCAATCGCATGGCCACCGACGGTCGATAGATGGATTCCTCTTCTGGAACGAATCGCCCCCCACTTTCCTCCACTCCTCGCGCGGCCCGCGCTTCTGGCCGCCATGATCCATGAAAAACGGTTTTCCGGCATCGGCCTGCTCGACGGATTCCGCTACTATTGGAACGTCGGCTCCCCCACAACCCGCACCTCGAACTTTCCCAGCCTGATTTGATCTACAACCTCGGCAAAGCCGGGGCGTGGAGCTTGCCCTATTTCAGCTCCGCGGAAAAACCGCCTTTCTGCACCCCATGGCATGATACTTTCGAATACTTCCCGGTCATCCCCCGCTTCCCCGCTCGAATGTTCCCGGAAAAGTCCATCGTCATGGCGCAGTTCCGGTCCGAATCGTCCAGCACCCGAATCCGCAAACCGTCGCTCTCCGCTCTCTCCCACAATTGGATGACCGCCGAGCAGGGCCGCGCGCCGCACCCCCCGGAAGGCTCCCAGCCGCCGGCAAAGAATCCACCGTCCGGCTTGAAGATGACCCGGGCCGCCCATTCAGACTTGGATCCTGCCCCTTTGAAATTCCACCGCTGCACAACGTAGCTCGCGGGATCGGCGCCCACCTGATTGAAATTCACCCCCGAGGTCCCCTGCCGACTCACGCTCCCATCCGCCGCGCGCTCCTCGTACGCAGCTTGACCCCTCATGAGCCGTGATCCACCCTCAGATTCCACCACTTCCCCGGTCATCCGGAACGCAGTCTTCGATCCGCCACCCCAATTCCGAACGCCCGACACAACCACCGAGTTGTCCTTCCTCGTCACCTGCATGTCGCCAAATACGGGACCCAGATTCAATCCACGCATCTGACCTCCCTCGTCGAGGATGCCCAGCGCCGGAATCCATGTGGATAGAGGCGGGCCGCCTTCCCAGGAAGCCACCCAAATCCCACTCAGTCCTGCCGAACCGCCGGGCGGTGTCGCGCCGCCCTTCCCCTTTTCCGGCGCCGGTGGAATCGATCCAACAGTCTGGCCGGGATCCAGAACAACGGTCGGCGCTTGTGTCGCCATGGTCATCCGGTCCATCAAGGAACCCTCAGTGAAAAACTGTGGAGAAAATCCAAGCGAGCTGTAGGCCGTGATGCGAATTCCCGCCCGTTCGGGCGAAATCGGAGCTTCCCCAAAGGGGATCCACACGCCCGCCTGTGAGGCGGTGGGCAAGCCCGCGGGAACCCAGAGCGTCCAATGAGGAAACAGCTTCTGCTTCTCCGCGCGAGACACGGTGATGAGATAGAGATCGGCGCCCGGAACCACGTCCCAGGCCAGGAGGACACCCTTTTCTTGATCATCCGGCCCCGCTCTCCTTGCATCCGGGATCCGCGGCAGTTGGAGGGACGACCCGGACGCCAAGATCTCCGCGGTGACTCCCGGGGCGCGGAGAACCACTTCCCCAGTCGCATCCTGATAGTGGGCCATGAGAGTGTACGAAGTCACCGAGGGAAGGACCGGGACGGTCAATCTCGCCTTTGGCCCATGGCCAACGGCCACAGGGATCTCCTCGCGGGCCAATTGGACCGAGACGGAGAAGGTAATGTCGTTGGATCGGGAGTCCTCCTTTCCATCAACACCTTTTCCACCGGCCTCGACGGGTGCGGAAAAGAATCGAAGCGGATCGAGTCTGACGGTCAGGGTGGAATCCTCCGAACGATTGCGGATGGCGGTTCCGCCGCGAATCTCTTGCTCGGAACATTTCATGAGAATTGCGGCGGCTCCACCTGCGAAAGCTGGAGCGTTCTGGATCAGAATCTCAGGCTTCTCCCCCAGTTTGGAGTCACCCCCTTTGAGCGAAAACGGAACTTCCCGGGTGTCCTGTGAACGGTCCACCGGATCGGTGAAAGACCAACGGACCGCCCCTTCTCCTCCCTCGCACGCTCCATCCACGATCACACGAACCGTCGTCTTGGGAACCTCCCGAGCCGCCTCCTCACCGGCCGGACGAAGGGCGGCATGGACCCGTCTCCCTTCGATCGCAAGAAAAGTGACACTTTCAAATCCGTCTCGTTGAACCGTAATTCGATGAGGGCCGGGCGCCACGTCCGCAACCTTGAGCACCCCGCGGCGTCCGGTACGGCCGAGCATCCGGCCGTCGATGTACACCTTCGCGTTCCGCAGGGCTGTCGCTCTTCGTCCGGCGCCTGAAACGTGAACGTACAGAGGACCCTGCGACGAGCCCGAACCGGTCCCACCTAAACCAGGCGTGACAGTCAGTATGCCAGGCTCGCAGGCCCCCCAGATGAGCCTCACCGGCTGCGGGAGACCGGGTTCAAAATCCGCCGGCACGACGAAGACCACCTGCTCGGCGTCCCATTTGGAAACCACGGTGGGCACTCCACCCACCCAAACGCGGGGAACACCCGTATTTTTGTCCGGCGGGCAATGGGGTCGAACCGTAATTTGCGTTCCGGGCGCCGACCAATCGGACGGGACAGAATTCGAAAGACAGCCGGCAATGAACAGTGCAAAAACGATCCCGACTCTGCAAATTGATCTGCCCGCCACCCTCATCAATGTGCCGCCGATCATACCGAAACCCCCGGCGATGCGACAGCAGAAAGCAACTTTGGCAGCGCCCAAGAGCACCACAAGCCGGGGGACGAAAATACTGACATCAGTCACTATTCAACGCGGCAACCAATCACATTGAGAGCCATCTCCCAATCTATGTTATGATTGATTAGTGATATCGATGCGATACCCACTCCTCCAGTCCGAGATGGCACGGACGTTGCGATTTGAAGCCGCAGGGAAGGACTATGCATAATTGTGATCTACATCACATTCTTGCCCGCCAGGCAAGGTGCGGTACCCACGGGCCCCGGCGAGGCAGGAGGCCGAGCGCTTCCACCGTAGGTGCGGTAAGTGCGTTGGTCGCAGTTCTTGTTTTTTTACGAGTGAGTTTCGCCGTCGCCGCCCCGACCAAACTCCTCTCCTACCAAGGCCGCATCACCGACGCGAACGGCCAGCCGATTACGGACAATCCTTACACTGTCCGATTCAAGATCTACTCCACCTCCGCGGATTGCACAGGGGATACGGCCGGCAATCTCGTCTGGGGGCCTGAGACCCACGATGGCGCGGCGGGCAACTGGCCGCAAGTGACCGTGACCAACGGCTTGTTCAGTACGATTCTGGGTTACGACTCAGTGCAGGCCAAGGGGACTGCGTTGTCGATAGCCTTCGACCAAGATTACTACCTTCAAGTCAAAGTGGGCGCGAATCCTGTTTTCAACCCCTGTGATCGACTGACCACCGCCCCGTACGCCGCCAATGCGATCAACTCCGATTCGTGCAACACCGATGCCACGTGCGAAACGACCGCGGTTCAAATCGTGGACGCCAATACGAGGATCGTGGAGGGCGCGGGCAACTCGGTTCGCATCCAGACGGACTCGGGTTATGTCGACATCGGCCCTCAAAACACAAGCTGGTCGCACTTCCAGACCGACCGGACGCAGTTCTATTTCAACAAGCAGGTGGGCGTGGACGGAAACCTGTTCCCGTATACGGACAACACCCGGGACTTGGGCGGGAGCTCCAACCGGTGGGCTACCGTCTACTCCAACGAAGTCGGATGGGGGGATTCGCAGACGCGAACCCAAACGCGGGACGACGCAGGCGCGATGGGCGGCAAGAGCGGTTTCTACCAGACCTCGGCGCCGGCCCCGGCGGCAGATTGGCCGTCCGGGGCGGCCTCTTGGTGGCACCTGCTGGACGTGCGGCACAGCAACACCGCCAACAACTACGGCATGCAATTCTCCGGGAGCTTCTTCGACCAAAACCTCTATTTCCGAAAAACCAACAACAGTGCGTCCACGGCATGGAAACAGGTGGCCATGACGGACGGCACCGTCGCCGACGCCCTCGCGTGCAGCGCGGACACCGTGTGCGAAACGCAAGCCATCACGGCCACGGGGTACATCGCCTCGAACAACTGCGTGGGGGGCGGCGGCACCACCGGTACGGCCGGCACTCAAGGAAACACCTGGCGAATGTGCAACGCCGGCGCGGCCAACAATTGGATCTACGTGTACAACGGAGCCGGAACGGCGTATCACGATGTGGCCTTGGGGCAGCTCTGGGTGAGCGGCACACAGTACGCCACCGGACAGGTGTACGCCCGGTCCGGCATCGCGAACGACACCGCCTCGGCCAAACTGAGCCTCAATGATGCGGACGGCGTTACCGTCGGTGGACCGCTCGATACCACAAGCACGATCACCACGCCGGGCTACGTCTCCATCACGGGGGTGTCGGACGCTTCAGGCAACCTCCGCTTTTCCGCCGCCAACCCCTACATCTCGGCGTCCTCGTATTTCGTCGCCCCCGGCGGCGCCTACTTCAACAGCGGCACCGTCTACGTTCAAAACGCCCTGATGGCCCGCAATTATATTCAGAACGACGACACCCCCAACGGGGGCCGCGTAAGAATCGACGACACCACCGACATCACCGGCGGGGCAGGCGGCCTCCGACTGGGCGCGGCCAACTGGGATGACGGTGGGACCACGTACGGCCACATCGTCGCCGACAACAGCGGCTACAAGGCCCTCATGATCGTCGGAAACAACATCACCGGCAACTCGGGCTGGGGGCGCGAGGTCAAAGTCTGGGATTACCTCAACGTCCAAGGGTCCGTCAACATCACCAGCTACCTCACGCGGTCGGCCTGCCCCTCCGGTTGGGTCAATCGGGGAAATACATTGTGTGTGGAAGATTCGGAATCTTGCAGCAAATCCCTTAGTGGAGCCGCGAACTACTGCAAGACACGCGGCCAGAACGGCTCCCATCTCTGCACCAATGGTGAGATCCGGCAAGCCATGCAGCAAACAACGACCATCGGCGGCGGCTGGGCTCAAGACTACATGTCGGATCAGTCGGACGATAACCAGTGCGCGTACGTCAATAGCGATACAAACACGGTGGACATTGACGGTGAAGACGGCGATTGCAACGATACCGACCGTTGCGCGCGATGCTGTATCAATCTTGAGTAGGTATACCGTGTCTGCCGGGAAGTTTTTGGCAGCGGCCGTCTCGGGCCGATGGTGCCTTGGGTTGGGGTGTCTTGTCATGGCTTGCAAAGATGGAAACCACCAAGCGGCCGAGGGAATTTCTCCCGTGGTGTCGCCTTCGAGCATCGCGTTTGGGGAAGCGCTCCCTGTTCCGGAAGGGCCGGCAGCTCAAACGGAGGCTCCGGTTCCTCCCGTGGACGCAGCTCAGGAGAAACTCGAGACCCCCGCACCCTCAATGCCAAGGATTCAGATAGAGCCGAAGAAGGCTCTGAATGACGCCGTTCCTGGCGTTCGTCTGTCGGTTATTGAAGATATCGCAACCGAACCGGGTCCCGAAGCCGTTGAGATGCTCACCCTCGCGCTCAGCGATTCCAGTGTTTCCGTTGCCGCGCGCGCAGGGGAGACCTTGGGGAATCTGTACTTGAAGGGGCTTGTCCCGGCTGAGACGATGATTGAAAAAGCCAAGGACTCATCGATCGGCTTCAAGGCGCGCATGGGCATAATCAGCGGACTCAGCAAGAAGCCCGATCCTCAGGCCGTCGAGTTCCTAAAACAGCTCATGAAGTCCGGCTCCGCGGAGGAGCGCCGCATCGCGGCCGGGATGATCGGGTACCAAGGCGTGGACGTTGCCGTTCCGGCGCTCCTCGATGCGCTTGGAGACATGGACGAATCGGTTCGCTACAACGTCGAAGAGGCGCTCAACCGTATTTCGCGCGGCCAGGACTTCGGCCAGGATCAGAAGAAGTGGGCCGCCTGGTGGAACACCTACACCTCGCGGAGACAATGATGGCCATCCCACACGCCCTGGTCCGAACGCTCGCCGGCTCAGTTGGAATCCTCGGGATGCTCCTTCGGTTTCATCAGCCCGCGCTCGCCGATCAACTCGAATGGTCTCAAAAGGCCGGTGGAGCGGGCGCGGTAATGAGTGCGTCGGGCCCCTACCATGCATCCGACGGCAGCTCCTATCGATTGCACTCCGCCGTGCTCCAATCCTCCACGATCCTCCAAGCCTCCGATGGCGGCACGTGGAGGCTTGACTCCGGCTACCTCACCACCTTCCCACCCCGCCCCCTCGTGCAGTGCCGGAATAATGCAGACACCGCCAACTGCACGACTTGGCAGAATGACGGCACATTGAGATGGCGAAACGACCGTGGGTGCACTTCCAACTGCGCCTACTCGAAAGGCGCCCTGCATTACTACAAGTATGTTTGGTCCGCGAACGCGTCCGAATCCGAAGCCACCGTCAATGCTGGATCGAAGTGGTCGGACACCGCTCTCTTCTGCCCCGGGGGCGCGTGTGACAAGACGGGAACGACCGCAACCCAGGCGGTTACCGAGAACGCCGGGTGGTACCTCCATCTGATTTCATACAACGGCGGCCTCAAAGGCGGCCAACTGGCCTACGGCCCGTTTGGAATCGACCAGACCAACCCGAACGCGCCGACCTATGCGGCTCCCTCCACATCCGATTGGTTCAGAACGTCCTTCACAGGCACCGTGGATGACGCAGACGCGGGCGCCGTCCAGTCGGGTCCATCCGCCTGCGAATACCAGGTCGAAAGCAACAACGGAGGTTGGGTGGTCACCCAAGCCTATGCCGCCCGATCATGCGATGCCGCCACCCCGTCCATCACGGTCGGTTCAGCCTCCAATTGCCGGGATCGGGGAAAAGACAAGTGTCGAATCTCAGTTCGCACCACCGATGTCGCCGGGAACACAGGGCCGGCGGCCACCCGGCTCGTCAGCGCCGACTGGTTCATCACCCACATCAACAACGCGATCGGCGGGCCCGTCTCCGGCTTCCCCGCCAGCGCCACGGACCAAGGCGGGACCTATGTCGGAACATACGTCGGCGGCGCCAACGCGGGCGTCCCTCGAATTTACCTGCTCAATTCCACCGCGACGATACTCGATACCAAAGACCTCCTCAACGCGGACTGCGGCGGCTCCGCATGCGGCAGCATCGTCAGCGCGCCGTACTGGACGTACGAAGGCGCGAACAACTATGTGTACGTGACGACCGCCAATGGTTGGGTCTTCAAGTTCCAGAACACGGGCGGGGTCTTCTCCGGTTCCGCCGTCAACGGTTTCCCCGTCCAAATCGCGGACGAATGTGCGGGCGGGAACGGACGCGAAATCGTCACGGAGCCTGTCGTGGACGACAAGCTCGTCTACTTCGGCGCCCGGGACAACGACTGCACAAACGCCACCACTCCCAACACCAAGCAGTTCGCCTTGGCGTACGAAATCAACCCCACCAGCTACGACGCGGACCAAGGGGGGGACGGCAAGCCAGACCGAATCGTGAGGGTCACCGGCTGCGCCTACGATCCGGCGTTCCCTGCCAGCGCAACCACCCTAAAGGGCACGCCGGCCATCAAGGGAAGCTGGCCGTCAAGCAAGTTCATGCACATCGGCGGCAACTGCAAGGACAAGGAGATCCTCCGGATCGATGTGGACATCAACAACGCCGGGTGTTGGCGCAACCTCGCAGGAGAGAGTTCCGTGGAAGGCTGGATGACCGGCTCGTTCGGCAAGTTGTTCTTCGGAACTGCGTCCGGCACCCTCGCCCTGCACATCATCAATAATACAGAGTCCACATCCGCCTGCCCGGACCCACCCGTCGTCTCCACCGATCCGTACGCAGACCTCTCCGGATTCCCCTACTCACCGGTAGGCCTCTCCGCGGTCGCCCGCGGCGTGAAAGCGAATTGGCCGTCTACCATGGATGAAGTTTACTTCGTAGACGACGGCGGCAAACTCTACTGTGTGTGCCAGTCCACCGGAACAGGATGTCCCGCCGCCGGAGGAGCCTGCCGGAAGAACGACGGCGTCACAGACGCCTTCCCCGTCTCGCTCGACCCCGGCCGGAAAATGAGGGAAACCCTCATGGATAACGGAACGCTCTACGTCGTCTCCGAAAGTGGCAAGGTCTTCGCGGTCGAGATGCTGTACGATCCATCGTGCGGCACCCCCGGTCCGAACTGCGATGCAACCGAACCGGGAACACAGGTCGGGGCCGCGCAAGGCTACCCCTTCGATCTCGGTGACAACACGCCGGGGCTCGTGACATCAACAACCGGCCTCCGAAACGTGGGCGGCGCCAAACTCGTCGCCCTCGGCACGGATGCAGGACGCACCTTCTACCTCCCCGTTGTCCCGTAGGCTGAGCCCTTATAACAGGTGACAGTATACTATTATTGTCTCCACGCACGCGGGATCAGACATGCCAATCAATGCTATCCTTCGGTGAAGAGGCGCGCCGGATCGACTCCACTCGCTTCAAGCCGGCTCCGCAGAATCTTCACCATCTCAGGGGGACCGCACACGTAGTAGTCCGCCGGCTCACACTCAGTGATGTCGGCCAAGTGGTCCGTGGGCAGCCCCCACAGCCCAGACCAGTTCCCATCAGGCTCCGAGAGGATCGGAAGGTATCGGAAGTTTTTCACCGACGACTCGAGACGCTCCCAGTCGCTGACGAAATAGAGATGGTCGGCCCGACGTGCGGCCAAGACGAGCAAGATCGGTTGATCAATCCCTTTACGCGTCACATCCAGAATCATCGATCTCAGCGGCGCGACCCCGGTCCCCCCGGCGATGAACACCGCCCGGCGTCCGGAGGGGGGGCGAAACAGAAAGCGACCCTTGGGTCCGTCAATGGCGATTTCCACGCCGGGTTTGAATGCTTCATACGAACTGCTCTTCTGGTGAGCGACCAGATTCATCAGCACGTCAAACGATCTTCCTCCGAGTGGCGGACTCGCGATCGAATAGGGGCCCGACAAGCTGCTGTCGCTGGACCGAAGTCCCAACTTCACGTGCTGACCGGCGTCGAACTCAAAAGTGCCTTCATCAACCTCCACCGATACCATCCGCGCACGTTCGCTGAGATCCCGGACCGCCGTGATCCGCCCCGGGCGACCTTTGGTTGGGGGCGAAGAGTCTGTCATTGCGAAGCAACCCGCCTGAAGGCGGGGCCGCGGCAATCCCTGAGATTGCTTCGCAAGGCTCGCAATGACCTGGAATTCATATCTGGATGTAAACGTTCTTTGGCTGAAGGTACTCCATGATGCCTTCGCGCCCTCCGTCCCGACCAAATCCGCTTTGCTTGAATCCGCCGAAGGGGGCCTGAATGGGCAGCGTGCCGTAGGCATTGACCCACACGGTGCCCGCCTGAAGCTTCGCTGCAACTCGGAGAGCTCGCGACACATCCTTGGTCCAGAACCCGGCGACGAGGCCATAAACCGTGTCGTTCGCCCTGGCTACAACCTCTTCCTCGGACTCAAACTGGAAAACGCACATGACGGGCCCGAAGATTTCTTCTCGCACGCACTTGGAGGCCGGATCCACATCCGTCAGGATCGTCGGCTCGTAGAAATTCCCGTTCCCGATCGACGCCCGCTTCCCACCGCACAGGACTTTTGCTCCACTCGCCTTGGCTTCCTGGACGAACGCGTCGACACGCTCAAGATGGGGCTTGGAGATCAGCGGTCCAAGCATCGTGCCGCCCTCCAGCGGATCGCCCATCTGGAGGGTTTGAGAGAAGGTCACAAGGCCCTGCATGAATCCTTCTGCAATCGACCGGTGGACAAAGAGACGCGATCCCGCGGCACACGCCTGCCCGGTAAGCGAGAACATTCCGTACGTCGCCATCATCGTGGCCCGGGATACATCCGCATCCTCGAACAGGATGTGTGGCGATTTCCCGCCAAGCTCCAGCGAGACCCGTTTCAGCGTTCCGCTGGCCTGCGCCATGATCTCCCTGCCCTTGGATGTCCCCCCGGTAAAAGCAATCTTGTTTACGTCCGGATGCATACACAGTCTTTTCCCAACTTCACCATCTCCGTAAAGAATCTGTACGAGACCCGCCGGGAGCCCCGCTTCGTGAATGGCCTCCGCGAAAATCTGGGCCGGAAGGCTCGCCATCTCCGACGGCTTGACAATCACCGAGCAGCCCGCGGCCAAGGCCGGCCCGGTCTTCGATCCAAGAAAGAGAAACGGAGTGTTCCATGGAATAATCGCCACCACCACGCCGACCGGCTCGTATACCACCATGTTCAAGGCCTCGCCGGACCCGGCTGAAGGAATCACGTGCCCATCCACCTTGTCCGCCCACTCACTGTAGTACTCGATGTGGCGGATCATCGCCTTCGAAGAAAACTGTTTTGAGACGACCGTGGGCATTCCCACGTCGAGAGCTTCAATTCTGGGTGAAACGTTTTCCCGCTTCCGGAGAGCTTGGACGAGCGACTCCATGGTCTTCCTGCGGCGGCCGGGAGACGCAGCCCGCCACTCCTGCTGGGCCTGGCGCGAGGCCCGGACCGCCTCCTCGATCTCTGCGTCGGTCGCCTGTGGAATCCGCGCGATTTCTTCCAGGGTGGATGGATCGATGGCCGGCAGCGTCTTCTTCGCTTCAGCCCGGAACTGCCCGTTGATGTAGTGCTGAAGAGGCCGTGGGAAACTCAGTTCGGCCAGCGCCTTCCGGTGCCCCTCCAACATGGGTCAGTTGCCCCCCATGGTCAGTTGAATTCGAAGAGCGTTGGTCTTCTGGTTCGTCAGCGCATCGGCCGCGGCCATCGCATCATTGATCTTTTCCAAGGGGAAGGTCTGGGCAAACATCTTCTTCATGGGCAGGCGGTCTTTCTCCTTCCGCACAAACTCCAGGGCATGGTAGAGCGCCATGGGGTCGTAGAGTGAGACGCCGTACAGCGTAAGGTTTTCGCCCACCCAGATGGAAGGATCGGCCTTGAACGTGAGTCGCGGCGAAATGCTTCCCATGATCAGGTACCGCCCCCCTCGTTGGAGCATGCGGATCCCTTCGTTCACCGCCTCCGGTCGGCCCACGACCTCCACACAGACATCAGGGCCGCCGTTCGTGAGGCCCTTGACCATGGACGTCCTCAGTTTCGCTTCGGGAACCTCCTGCATGTCCACCACTTCATCCGCACCGAATTCCTTGGCCAGATCGAGACGGACTTTGACGCCGTCGATCACGATCACCTTCCCGGCTCCCATGCGCTTCGCCACGGCGGTGGCGAAAAGGCCGAGTCCGCCCGCCCCCTGAATCACGACCTGATCGCCGTAGCCGACACGGACGGCGGTCAGCCCGTGGATGACCTGTGCGAGAGCGCAATTGCAACCGGCCACCAGGTAGTCCGGAGTGCCATCGGGAACCTTGAAGACTTTCTGCCCCGGCCGAACGTAGTAGTACTCGCCGAAGCCGCCGAAGAAATGCGGTGCTTCAGAACAATCCGACACGACGGAGATCAGGCTGTACACACACGCGTGCTCCTGTCCCCGGGCACACACCGTGCAGGTCCCACAACCGCGGAAATACGTAAACGTGACCGGATCGCCAACCTTCAGACTCTCTCCCCGAAAATCGCGCTCCCGTCCCTCGCCCATGGCCGCAACTTCACCCATCATCTCGTGGCCCATGACGAAACTGAACGGAAGGTCCATACCTCCGAAAGCGTCCCCGCGAAACATGTGCAGATCGGAACCGCAAATGTTCCCACGACGAATTTTCACGAGCAGGAAATCCCGTCCCGGAGGCGTGAGGGGGAATTCGCGGATTTCAATCGGCTGCCCGGGTTTCGCCAGGACGGCCGCTTTCGCTTTCTTGGGCAAATCAGGCATGGAACAATCCTCCAATTCGCAATGTCATCATGGATTCATGGATTCATGTGGTCATTTGAATCAAGAATTCCCCGATGTTGCAACCGCTTGATGATTCCACGACCACATGATCGCATCGCTACATGATTCCATGATTCAATTCTTTTCGGTTCTTATCGAGAAACGCCTCGATCTTGGGGAGGACGATCGCGGGCTGTTCCAGGATGGACAGGTGGCCGGACCCCGGCACTTGCACCATCTCCGAGCCCGGAATGGCACGATGGATCGCCTCGGCATGGCGTGGGGGAGTGGCAATGTCCCGATCGCCTACCATGACGAGAGCGGGCTTCCGAATTCGGCCGAGCTGCGAAAGGATGTCGGTTCGTCGAATGACGGCCAGCGAAGCTCGATAGACGCCACGCACATGATTCGACAGAAGTCTTGACTTCAGTGTTTCCAGAATCGGGGACGGCTTCGAGCCGAATTCCGGCGAAACCATCAAGTGAAGCACCGCTTGGACTTGCTGTTCGTTCGGCTCCATGTCCTTCGTCATTTCGGCCCACTGCTCGAACTCCTCCCGTTTCTCTTCCGCTTCTGCGGAGGTATCCAGCAAGACGAGCGCCCGAATCAGCCCCGGATGCGCGAGGGCCAGCCGCATGCCCACCATGCCTCCCATGGAAAGGCCGACATAGTGAACGGACTTCAATCCCAGACGGGTGATCAGCGTGGAGAGGTCAACCGTGATGTCTTCGAGCGAATAGTCTGCATCCACCTTTTCCGATTCGCCATGGCCGCGGAAATCCACCTGGATCGTCCGGAATTGTTTCGACAGCCGGGTGGTGGCCTCATCGTACATGGAACCGTCCAGGGTCAGAGAATGGCCGAACAAAATCGGCGAACCGCTCCCACGCTCCCGATAGTGAATTTCAACGCCGTTGACCCGGAGCTTCGGCATTTCAGATCTCAAATCTCAAATCTGAAATCCTCGTCAGCCGCCTTGTTCGGCTTTGGGATAGTCCACCAGCCGCCGCGCGATGACGATCCGCTGGATCTGTCCCGTCCCTTCCACGATATCCATGGCCTTGGCATCGCGGAAAAGCTTTTCCGCCAGATAGTCCTTCGAAACGCCGGCTTCGCCAACGATTTCCAGAGCGAACGTGCAGGCCTCAAGACACACGGGCGCCGAATAGGCCTTGGCCATCGAGGCCATGAGCGTGTTGGGCTCCCGCAGATCCGCCATCCAAGCCGCCTTCCAGCACATGAGCTTGGCCACTTCAATTCTGCGTTTCATCGTCGCCAACCGGTCCAACACGCGGTGGTAACGTGGAATCGGCCTTCCGGTCATGTAGTTCTGTTTCACAAAATCTCGCGCGTACTCGTAGGCCGCTCGCCCGATGCCTACGGCCATGGCGGCGATGATGGGCCGGGACATATCGAACGACTTCATGGCCGAGACGAATCCTGCATTTCCTTGGTAGGCCGCCTCGCCTCCCAGGAGGTTCTCCCCCGGGATCCGGCAGTCGGAGAGCGAGAAAGTGGCCGTCTCATACGACACCAGCCCCATCTTCTTCTCCAATTTCGGCGTGCTGAAACCGGGCGTCCCCTTCTCCAACACAAACGCCCGATGTCCCGCACGGCCCTGAGTTCGATCCACGGTCGCATAGACGACCACCCAGTCGGCCCGCGGCGAGTTCGAGCAAAAAGACTTCTCGCCGTTCAGAACCCAACCCTCGCCCTTCTTCTCGCATCGCGTGGCGATTCGGGCCACATCGGAGCCGGCCCCCGGCTCGGTCATGCCGAACGCCCCCCAGCGGGGCTTCGACTTGTCGCGAAAGATTCCCAGAAACCGTTCCTTCTGCTCGGGCGTCCCGATCTGCAGAATCGGAGGTCCTCCAAGGCCCGGACCCGGCAGCGAAACCGCCATCCCTCGATCCCAAAACGAGCCCTCCTCCGCGCTCAATACGGCGGTCCGGATGGCCCAGCGCTCTTTTCCTTCCTTCGAGCGATCGTCAACAGGCGTTTCCTCGTCGAGCCGCCTAGCCATGAAGCCCATTTCCGCGATCATCTTGTAGAACGGGTGGTCGGGTGGATGCGGATGCCCCTGACGATCCGCCGCGATTCCCAGCGGACGAAGATGCTCCTTCCCGAGCCAGCGGGTCATTTCGACGAAGTTCTGAAGTTTGGGGGGAATCTCCAGCGATTGCATAATCATGCCGCCTGAATCTGGAGAGCGAGAGCCCGGTCCGCGTCGGCCTGCGCCCCGTCGATTCCGCCAAGCAGAAGCGTGAGCGCCCGCGCCTCCCGCATCCATTTCTCGACCGGATGGTCCCGCACGTACCCCGCGCTGGCCAGGAACTGAACGGCGTAGTTCGACACGAACAGCGCGCACTCGGCGGCCTGGAGGTAGGCCGAGTGCAACTCGAAGGTCGAATCGGCACCCCGGTCCACATTCAATGCCGCCTCATGGACCAAGAGTCTCGCACCTTCTACGGCAATGGCCATGTCCGACAGCGTGAACGCTACGGCCTGGTGGTGCGCCACTTTCTTTCCGAACGCGATGCGATCAAGGCAATACTGACGGGCGTACTCGTAGGCCGCCCGGGATAGTCCGAGCAGCATGGCCGCGACGTGCAACCGCCACAGTCCGACCAGCTTCAGTGAAGCGGCCGGCTGAAGATTCATCACCCATTCCGCACGTCCCTGGATCTCCGCCCGCGAAGAGCCGAGGGCGTCCAAGGCCCCGGGAACGGTGGGTTCCAACTTGACGCCCGTCGCCAGCAGGACAAGCCGATCACCCTGGATGAGGAAGAGCGCATCGCAACGGTTTGCGGGAAGATATGGAATGACACCTGAAACCGTTTCTTGCCCCAGGTTCAGCCGCTCATCGAGGTCCACATACGTGGAAGGTACAAAACCATCTCCCTGTTTCGAAGCGCGGGCAAGGATTCGCTCTGCCGGCTCACCCAAGTCCAGAGCGGAGGCACAGATCCACGAAACCCGATCCAGAGCCAGCCCAGCCGCGGCATCCCCCCACGCAATTTCTTCAAGGGCCATCATCTTGGTCAACCATCCCATGTGGGAACCACCCAGCTTCTCCGGCCACGCAAGCCCAAGAAACCCCAAACCCTCGTACTGGCGCACGAGATCCGGGCTGACTCCGCTTTTTTCCGTCTCCCTAAGTCGGGCGCGCAGACTCGCGCCAAATCTCGCAGCCGACTCAACCACCATCTTCTGCTCATCCGACTGAGTGAAATTCATTGCGGTTCAACCTCCTTCTTTCGCCTTACACCCGGCTCCTTGCGTCACAGATACGGCATCACCTTCTCGGCATAGAGTTTCATGGATCTCTTGACCTGCTCGGAAGGCATGACGCCCATGTTGAACCCGCCGATAAAGAAATTAACCCCGGTCTCCACGCACGGCTTGAGCATGTCGATGACCCGCTTCGGATCACCGTACGCCAGCGGCGTCCGGGAAATATCCGTCATTTTGTCGAAGTCCATGTCCTCCATGCCGTACTGGTCCAACGGTTTGTCCGAAGGCCACGTGTCCTGGATTTTCTTGCTGATGGTCTTGAACAGGTAGTCGCCTCCGTGGGCGAACGCCATCACGGTCTTGATGAAATAGTCCTGGGCGACCGCCTTCGCCCGCTTGTCGTCTTCATCCACGTAGATCCATTTGAAGAAGGGCTTCGTCGTGAGCGATCCGTTGCGCCCCGCCTTCTTGGCGACGTCCGCATGGATGTCGTAGCAGTGACTGATCTCATACGGAGTGAACCCGGCTCCCGGCACAATTCCGTAGCCTCGCTCCGCCGCCCAAACGATCTGTTCGTCCCGGGTGGTGGTGACGTAGACCGGAGGATGCGGCTTCTGGAAAGTCTGCGGACAGATGTGGAGATCGTGGATCTTGAAGAACTCACCCTCGAAATCCACCTTCTCCTGGGTCCACGCCTGAACGCACACGTCGATCGCCTCCCGCATCATCTTCGCGTTGTTCTTGATGTCGCGCCCCCAGCCCGTGAATTCGTAGCCGCGATATCCGGAACCCACGGAGAAGACCATCCGGCCCTCGGAATACTGGTCGAGCATGGCCACGTTCTCCGCCAGCCGGATCGGGTCGGCCAGGGGAGCGACGATAACCATCGGCCACAGGAGGATCTTTTGTGTGCGGGCGGCCACCCACGATAGGTACAGTTCAACTTGCGGCATGATGCCGTAGTGCTCGCCGAAATGATGTTCGGCGGGACAGATCGCATCGAATCCCAGCTGCTCGCCGTAGACCGCCTCATCCACCGCCAGCCGGTAGGCCTTGTTCACGGAAATCTGACCGAGTGTTTCGAACAGATAAAACAGTCCGGAACGAATCATGATGAACCTCCCATGGATTTCTCGAACCCCTGATATCGTTGTCTCAGCTCCTTCTTCAGCACCTTCCCCATCGGATTGCGGGGAAGCTCGGAAACGAAGACAACCCTTTTCGGCAACTTGTAGGCAGCCAGTCGGTCCTTCAGATGAGATCGGAGTTCATCCTCGGACACGGGCTTCCCGCCCTTGACCGCCACAAAAGCCGTGACCATTTCGCCCAGTGTATCGTGGGCCAGACCGATGACGGCCGCCTCGCGAACGGAGGGATGTTCCAACAGAATACCTTCCACTTCCATCGTCGACACGTTATTGCCGCCTTGGATGATGATGTCTTTGATTCGATCCACCAGAAACAGGTAGCCGTCCGCATCCAAGTAGCCTACGTCCCCCGTGTGCGTCCATCCCTCGCCATCCCACACGCGCGAGGTGGCCTCGCGATCCTTGAAATACTCCCGTGTCTTGACCCCCGGCATCCGCATCAGGATTTCGCCCGGTTGTCCCGGCGGCCGGTCGCGACCGGAGTCATCGACGATACGCACCTCGCACTCGCCCACCGGCTTCCCCACGGAGTTGGGCTTCACGCGGTGGTCGCCCGGAAGAAGCATGCATGCGGCGCCGCCCGCCTCGGTCAGCCCGTAGATGTTGAAAATCATCGCATTGGGGAACAGTTCGCCGATTCGCGTGACCGCCCAGGGTGGCATGGCCGCGGCGCCAAAGCTGACCGAAAACATGTGTGAGAAATCCCGCCGGTCCAGGTCCGGCACCTCCTTGAGGATTTTCAGCCACATGGGCGATACGGCATAACAGGTCGTCACACCACCCTTCTCCAGTTGGTCGACGTAGGTGTGCGGATCAAACTTCTCCATCACGATATTGTGCATGCCGGCCCTTACGCAGAACACGAGGTAGGCTGCCCCCGCGAAGGTATGGATGGGAAGCGGATTCAGGAACGTTCTCCCTCCATAAAGCATCTCGAAGGCCGGGCTCACTTTCCCCACGATGTTCGCATGCGACGCCAAAACACCTTTGGGAGTACCGGTCGTTCCCGATGTGTAGATCAGTTCGGCGGGATCCGTTTCGGCCACACTCACCCGCGGCTGATCCGCGGATGCGGCGCCAAAGTCCTTGCGGATCGCTTCCAGATAGAGAACCCTCTCGCCGAAGGGTCGCAGGACCTCCCGCGCCGACTCGCCTGCCAAAATGAATCGGGCCCCGCTGTGTTCGACCAACTCGTTCATTTCCCGCGGGGTCAGCCGGGCATTCAGGGGCACGACCACTCCTCCCGCTTTCTGCACTCCAAAGTAACTCACCCCGTGCCACGGCGCCTCGGGATTGGTGAAACAGACTCCCACTCGATCCGATTTCCGAAGTCCCCGCTGAATCAGAACATTCGCCAGATGACTAGAATCGATTTCCATTTCGCGGAAGGTGACGCTCCACTTCCCCAGGACGCTGATGGCCTCCTGATTCGGCCGCCTTTTCGCCATTTCAGCTAGGAGGCCCGGCACCCAGTTGAGCATCAGGCGGTCCGGGTCGGTTTGAATTGGTGCAGGACGATTCCGCCCTCGATCTCGATGAAATCGAGTTCAAGATCCTGCCCGATGGAGAGACTTTCGATCGGCGCGTCGACCTTTGAGAGGATGTGGCCCAGTCCCTCAATCTCCACTAGACCCAGGACGTCCGGTTTCATGAACCGCAAGGCCCGATCCTGCTGTGAAAAGGCGTAAAGTTTGGCCTTCCTGGGAAGATCCACCCATTCCGTCTCGCGATGGCCGCACGCCGGGCAGAAATTGCGCGGAGGATAGTGAAGAGCAGCGCACTTCTTGCAGCGCGTGGATTTGAATTCCCGTGCTCTGAGATGGTCGAAGAACGTGTGAGTCGCCTCGTCCCCGTAGTGATCGAGTCCCAGCTTTCCCAAATTGGCGATGATGTCGCGAGGGTTGTCCACGTCTACCGCCCTCCTTCCAGAATAAAAACCGATGAGCCGTTCAGCATCCCATGTTCTGCGTGAACGAGGGCTAGGTCCATATCCTTTCTCGTCGTTTGCAATTCGCCGCGCAAGGCCTTGGTCGCACCCCAGACCTCCATCATCGGGGTGGCTGCGGCGGGATGACCGAGTGAAAGGCGCGACCCCGAGGGGTCCACCCACACTCCCTTCCCGTCCGGCCCGATCGAACCGTCGGCAAATGCCTTCCACGCCTTGCCTCGCGGGAAAAATCCCATATCCTCAAGAATAATCAATTCCGTAGCAGAGAACACGCCGTATATTTCGGCCACGTCCATGTCCTTGGGTTTCACTCTCGACTGCTCGAACGCTTCGCGGCCCGCCCGCCGGATGCTTTCAAAAGTCGAAATGGGCTTCGTGGTGGAGAAGAACGATGAAGGATCGTGCCACTCGCCCATGCCCACAACCCAGACGGGTCTCTTCTTCAACCTTTGCGCCACGTGGGGGGCTACCACCACGGCGGCCGCCGCTCCGGAAGCGAACGCTGAGCAATCAAGGAGGGTCAGCGGCGGGCAGATCATGGGGGATGCCGGCACGTCCTCGGGTTTCACCGGGTCATGAAACATCGCCTTGGGGATACGAATCGCATTCTCGCGCAGCAGCGCCGGTACCCAGTTAAGCTGCTCGCGGGTGACGCCCGTTTCGTGCATGTCCCTCTGGGCGGACATCGCATAGTACGGGATGGGCGCCCCCAAGCCATACAATCCGTCGTAGGGTCCGTACACGGAAAAAAGCGAGGTGACCGTCGACATCAGGAACTGGGCCATATCCATGCTGCCGTCCATCGAGGGTTCCATCCGGATATCGATGGCGCAGGCCACGCACACCTCGCAGCGTCCCGCCCTCACCTCGTAGATCGCGTGACGGAACGCTTGGGCCGCCGTCGCCCCGCCATTCTCGATCATCGTCTCCACTTTGAGCGGCCGGCCGAAGAAGTGGCCCATGTGATGGGCGTGCATGGCGTGGCTGAGCCCGGCGATGCCGGGCGGGGTAAACACCATGCCATCCACGTCGGTCAGCTTGAGCCCCGCGTCGTCCAGGGCCTCGAACACCACGGCTTCGATTTCGTTCTTGTAGGGCCGCTTGAAATGTTTGGCGATCGCGCTCATGCCGACGCCCGCCACGGCGGCCTTCCGCGCGCGCTTGCCCCTACCGGCCATGTCGTTCCTCCTTCGCGTTCTCCTGACCCATCTTCTCCATTTCCTTCCGGATCGACCGCAACATCTTCCGCACGATCTTCCGATGCATGACGCCGATGAGTTCGTTGGCGCTGCTCATGATCTCCCCCGCCACGGCGATCAGATCCTCCACCTTCATCTTGCCCACGACTCCCCGCACGGCCAACTCGACCTCCCTCCGCGCCAGAGGTTCGAGCGCTTCCTTGTACATGCGCAGTTGTTCCACTTTGAAGCCTCGCTCCGGATTGAAGCCCGCCTTCCGCATTTTCACCAGCAACCGCACGATCGCCGCGTCGTCGGCATCGTAGTAACGCTTCCCATCCCGCGCCTCCGGCTCCACCACGCCGATCCGCGCAAGACGTTTGATCTCCTCCGAAGAAAGGTGTCCCTCCTCAAGGAGTTTCTGCTCCTCCACCGGTTCGAAACGGGTGCCCGCCACCGGTCCCCGGAAAATATGGAAATACGCGCGAATGTCGTTGAGGTCAGGCGTGTTCTTCATGATCCTGCGCACGACGTGAAGAGGCAGGAAGGCCTTCCCCTGAAGTTCCTTGATGAGCTTCACGCGCTCCACCGTGCTGCGCTCGTAGTAGGCCATGTTCCGGCTTGTCTTGACGGGCTTCGGGAGCAGCCCCTGCTGCATGTAGAATTTGATGGTGCTCGGCGCGACGGCGGCCCGTCGGGCGATCTCGCTCATCTTGAGCCGCTCCTCTTGCAGCATGTTGGAAGTACCACTTACTACTTCGTCGTTGACCTGTCAAGCCTCCGAAACAATTTGACCCAAGGGGTCAAGCGCCGTATCGTGGCCTGATGGAAAAGGGATCCGAGGGGGAGCGCCGGTACGTTCATATCACCAAGGGCTGCTTCGGCTGCGGCACGGAGAACCCAGCCGGCCTCGGACTCAAGCCGTATCACGACAGCGACGGCCTCATCGCCGAGTTCACCCCGAAACCGCAACACCGGGGTTTCACGGCCGTCGTCCATGGTGGGATCATCGCCTCGGTACTGGACGAGGTCATCACCTCTGCTGCGGCCGTGAAGATCGATGCCCTCGTAGCCACGGTGGCCATGGAGGTTCAGTTCCTTTCCGCCATGAAACTGGAAGGAACCTATTTGGTCAGAGGCCGCTACACGGGGGAGAAGGACAAGACCCACACGGCGGAGGGCGAGATCACCGATTCCGAGGGTCGCCTCATCGCGCGCGGCCGAGGAAAGTTCCTCCCCCTCACGCCGGGCCGCGTGGAGAGATTTTTGTCAAACGGGTGAGTGAGCCCGAGGTCGCACTCCTCAGGCCGCTTTCTGTTCCAGAAGCTCAACGCGGCGCTTGATCTCTTGGATTTCCCGGTTCTGCTTTTCCCGATCTTCCGCGATGAAGGTTGCAAGCTTTCGAAGGATGGCGGAATGTTCCTCCTGTTGTGCCTTCATGATGACCAGCTCTCGTTTGACGCCCGCAACTTCCTGCTTGACGCCCGCAACTTCCTGCTTGACCGAAGCAACTTCCTGCTTGACGCCCGCAACTTCCTGCTTGACGCCCGCAAGCTCCCGGGCCACCGAGTCCAGCTTCTCGACTTGTTTGCCGGTCAGATCGAGAATCTGCCGAAGATAGTCGTTCGCCAGATCGAGACCATTCCCTTTCTTGGGCATGAGATGATACTACGCTAGGAGAGGCGCGAGGGCAAGGTGCCGACGGGAGCCAGCCACGGAGGGTGCGGCCCAGGACGGGCCGTACCCGGAGAAATGGCGCGACGGCAGGATGCTGTCGCCGACTACGCGGAGGGTGCGGCTACCGAGAGTTCCGTAGTTCCCGGGTAGGCGCAGGCTTTAGCCTGCGTCCGAAGCCGCACCCGTAAAGGGTGCGGCTACCGAAGAGTCGATCTCAAGGCAAATTGATCACCGGAACGGGGGTGAGGCGGTAGGTGGTGGTGCCGTCACCGAGGACGCCGCTGTTATTGTTTCCCCAGCATTTGGCCGTGCCGTCGGTTAGAAGGGCGCAGGTGTGAGAGTTTCCTCCGGCCATCGATACGGCACTCGACAAAGACGTGACCGAGACGGGAGTCAAGCGGTTCAGGGTTGTCCCATCGCCAATCGTTCCGAAACCATTATATCCCCAGCATTTGGCCGTGCCGTCGGAAAGAAGAGCACAAACGTGGCTGCTCCCGCCGGATGCCGCCACGGCGCCCGTCAGGGATGTCACAACGATAGGAAGGGAACGGTTGGTCGTTGTTCCGTCGCCCAGTTGGCCGGAACTGTTGTCTCCCCAACATCTCATAGAGCCGTCCGTGATGAGTGCGCAGGCGTGGCCGTTGCCGCCCGCCGTAATCGCCACGGCGTTCGTAAGCGAGGATACGGTTACGGGGGTGAGGCGCTGAAGCGTGGTGCCGTCGCCGACCTGACCATAGCTGTTCTTGCCCCAGCATTTTCCGGAGCCATCCGAAAGGAGGGCGCACGTGTGGTAGGAACTGGCGTTGATCGCGACTGCGTCGCTCAAGCTTGTCACCGTCGTAGGAGGGGCCTTGTCGATCGTGGACCCATCGCCCAGTTGGCCGTTCAAGTTCCAGCCCCAGCACTTGACCGTTCCGGCCGAAAGGAGGGCACACGCGTGACTCATGCCCAAGGTCATGGTTATGGCGCTACTGAGGGACGAAACAGCCGTGGGGATGGATCGATTTACAGTTGTTGCGTCTCCGATCTGCTTGGCGGCGTTATCGCCCCAGCATCGTGCCGTCCCGTCCGACCGCAACGCACAACTGAATTCGTAGCCTCCCGTAATCGTGACTACGCCACTGAGCGTCGAGACTGCGGTGGGCGTGATTCGGGTAACCGTTGATCCATCTCCAAGTTCGCCCTTGCTGTTGTTTCCCCAACATCTTGCCGTTCCATCCGAAATCACAGCGCAGGTATGAAACCCACCCGCAAAAATACCTTCGCGGAAGGGGCGGGCGGGGGCGCCGGAGGCGGTGCCTTCGTGGAGGCGGGGGAGCTTGACGCCCATTGGGCCGGCGGGCATGGAGACCGAAACAGGAGTGGTCTTGCTTGCGGTCGTCCCGTCTCCAAGCTGTCCGCTACTATTCAATCCCCAGCATTTGACTGTCCCGTTGGAGGCGAGCGCGCAGGTGTGGTCGTTCCCTCCTGTGGCTGCCACCAAATCGCTGAGCGAAGAAACGGTCACCGGGTTCGTCTTGTTTGTGGTCGTTCCGTCCCCGAGTTGGCCCGAGGCGTTGTACCCCCAGCATTTGAGCGTGCCGTCCGAGAGGAGACCGCACGTATCGTTGCCTCCTACAATGACGGCCACGGAGTTTGTGAGGGAGGAAACGGCCACAGGGGTTGTCTTGTTTGCAGTCGTTCCGTCTCCGAGTTGGCCCGAGGCGTTGTACCCCCAGCACTTGAGCGTGCCGTCCGAGAGGAGAGCGCAGGTGTGACCCCCAACCCCTGGCTCGCCCCCCCCCGCGACCACGACCACACCGGTGAGCGAAGAAACGGCCACGGGGATCGATTTGCCCACGGTTGTGCCGTCGCCGAGCTGGCCGGTATTATTCTTCCCCCAACACTGCACGGTTCCGTCTGAAATCAACGCACAGGTGTGAGCGTATCCTGCGCTGATCGCGACCGCTCCGGTGAGCGTGGAAACGGCCACAGGCGTTGTCCTCTGGGTCGAGGTCCCGTCGCCAAGAACCCCTTCACTATTGGAACCCCAGCATTTGACCGTTCCATCCGAGCCCACAGCACAGGTGTGATATGTTCCATTGACCGCCACGACGCCGGTGAGACTGGAAACAGCTACGGGTGTCGACTTATCCACCGTCGTCCCATCCCCGAGTCTGCCATCGGGGTTGAATCCCCAGCATCTCACCGTTCCATCTGCGAGGAGCACGCATGTGTGATACAGCCCACCACCAAGTGCAGCGGCGCTCGTGAGCGTGGAGACGGCTACCGGCGTTGTCTTATTACCCGTTGTCCCGTCCCCCAGCGCACCTTCAAGGTTACGCCCCCAACACTTGACGGTTCCGTCCGAGGCCAGAACGCAAGTATGAGAATACCCGGCGGAAACAGCATGAGCGAAGCCGGTGGTGGACCAAGTGAGGGCGGATTTTTCGACGGTGTTGGTGTCAACGTTCAGCGCTTCGTCTTTGGCGCGGACGACGTAGTAGACTTTTGATCCCTGGGTGAGTGATCCGTCGCCGTAGGTTGTAGCTCCCGCCGAGGTCGTGAACGTCGGGCTGAAACTTGTTTGACACGTCCCCGCCGTGGCGTTCCGACAGATCTGGTACACGATCGCGCCGCTCGCGCTGACGTTGTCCGTCGCCGCCGCCCATGAAAGGTTTACGTTGGTGGCGGATGTCGACGTCGCGGAGGTGAGCCCGCCAAATGTGGGAGGAGTCGTGTCGGTGTTGATGGTCACGCCGTTGGATGCAACCCAAGCTCCCACGTTTCCCGCATTATCGACCGCTCGAACGCAGTTGTAGTAGGTTACGCTGTTTGTGAGGCTCAAGCCCGTCGAGTTCTTGGACGTGACGTTGCCTATGTTGGCCGTGGCCACCGTGTTCCCCGTGCAGCTCGTTGCCGTGCTGATATTGTAGTCGTAGCCGGCGATCCCGCTGTTGGAGTCGTTGAATCCGCTCCAATTCGCGTCCATGACCGTGGCGGAGGTTTGAATGGCAATGTCCGCCCCCGTGCCGTCGTTGACCGTTCCACCGGTCGGGAGAGTCGTTTCAACCTTGGCGGTATTGGCTGAGGAATAAGGTACGGAGTTGCCCACGTTGTCCGTCACAACGTACTGGTACTGATAGCAATTGCCGTCGGCGACGCCGGTATCGTTCTGTGGCGACGCGCCGGGGTCGGTGGCAATCGTCGAGAATGCGCCGTATGCCCCACACACGCCTCCTGCAAGCGTCGCCGATTTGCGTTGTAGGAGACGCTGGGCGATCGCCGAGCCGGCGTCCGTGCCGTTGGCAAATGTGACCGACACGCTCGCCGCGGTATAGTACCCGTCCGTGATGCTCACGGAGCCGCCGGTCGGCACGGCTGCATCGCACGTTCGGGAAACTCCGGCGCCTGTCCCTGTGTTGCCCGCGGAATCGGTAATACGAATATTCAGCGTGAGGCTCGCGCCATCCGCACACGTGGTTCCCGTCGTCGAGCATGTTCCAACGGAGAATGTGGCTGCCGTCCATTCGGTGTCGCACGTCCCGTCCGTCGACTTGCAGTACTGGCAACTGGAAATGGTGCCCGCATCCGTGCCGGTCGCCGAGAGGTCGAACGTGCCGTCCACGTGCGTGGCGGTGGCGGCATTGGCGGGTGTGACCGCACCGACGGAGGGCGCGCCGATATCGTTCGTCTTGGTGGTGGCTCCACTCTGCGTCCCAGACGCATTTGTCTGGGTGATGTAGACCGTTCCGTAGAGATTATTCCCAATCGAGAGCGCGGTGAAACTTCCGTCGGCCGCGGCCGTGCCGGAGATGATGAGTGATGTGAGAAGGCCGTCCGCCCAGATCTTAACGGTCGCCGCGTTCCCCACGGTCGCCGCGTTCCCCGACACCGTGTCGTTCGTCCCCGGCACATTCTGATTGACTGTGATTTTCGTCCCGTCCGGGGCGGTGGGTATGGTCGTGTCGATTACCCATGTGTAGGCCGTCGGGGTGGACACGTTGCCGGCGCCGTCCCTCGCGCGGACTTTGAATGTGTGTGAACCATTCGCAAGCGAAGTGTAGGATTTGGACGAGACGCACGAGGAGAATCCGCCGACGTCCAGCTCACACTCAAATGAGGCCGCAGGATCCAGGGAAGTAAATCCAAAAGAGGCGCTTGCGACGGTACTGGGGTCCGGCGGTTTCGAGGTGACGCTGATTCCCGGCGGGGTCCGATCTACAGTCCAGACATATACGGCTGGAGTCGGGTCCAGGTTATCCGCAAGGTCTTTGGCTCTAACCTTCAAGGTATGCGAACCTTCCGCGAGATCGCGGTAGTTTTGGGAGCAGTAATCAGGATAAATAGTACCCGATCTATACGTCTCGGTGTGGTTCGTGCAGCGTGAATAGCCTTGCCCGTCGATCTCGCACTCAAAGCCAGGGTTGTAGTTCCCACAGAATAGGCTATCAGTCTGCGCATCTGAGGAGGCAAAAATGAACGACACCGAATTCGAGTTCGTGAGGGCTAGGGGACCGGAATTGACACTCGTGTCGGGCACCGTAAGGTCCACTTTCCACGTATAGGTTCGCGGTGGGCCCACGTTTCCAGCAAGGTCCCTTATTCTCACCTTGAAAGTGTGCTGCCCTTCCGACAGGCCGGCATAAAGAGGCGACGAGCCGAGCGTCTGGTATTCTTGGGGTATGTAGGTTGTGCAGGGCGAGAATCCTCCTCCATCCAACTCGCATTCGTAGGTATCGAACTCGGCCACCATCCATCTTACTGAGGTGTCAAACCTAAGCGTGGCCGAGGAGGAATTGGAATAGCTGAATACGTTCGCCGGGCCGTATATAATTGTGAAGTAATCCGCGGGCGGAGGCGTTAGGTCTACGACCCAACCGATCGTATTAATATTGAATTGGCTGAATGCCACCGAATTGGAATCAAGTGGTTGCGTGCCGCTCTTGAAGACGCGCCAGGAGCTCCTGTTGCCCGCGATATCCTGAGCTTGCACCACCAGAGAATGCCTTCCCTCGCTTAGACCACTGTAGGATTTCTGGGCCAGTGCTACACCGTTCTGGATCGAAGAAGTGCCGCACAAGGTAGCTTGGCCATCATCCAAGGAACAATAGAAAAAGAGGTCAAGCCCGTCGGGAGCACCAGGATCCATAGCCGAGAATGCCGCCACAAATGTTGTCACATTGGTGTATATGTCATAGGTCGAACTCGTCCCGAAGCTGTCGGTGCTCGTGTATGTGATCCTTTCGGGTGGTACCGAACGAAATATCTTCGGCATCGGCGGTGTTGCGTCGCCCATATTGCTGAAGAACTCGTACCGTGCCGGAGAGCGGTCGGCCAATCCGGCAGGCGATATGGCTGCGACAACCAACGTGCGCCGGCCGTACTGCGATGGCTCCAGCGCAAGGGCAAAGGGATTCGGGCATGCGGCCGGAGTTGCGCTGTCCAGGGCGCACGTGTAGGTGCAATTCGGAATGACAACGGTTTCGGTCTCACCTTGCACGGTCTCTCCCGGCCGGACGCACTTGAATGAAAAAGAGGCTGGAGAGGCGCTCATAACGCACAGTCCGGTTCCGGAAACGGATTGACACTCCGCGGCAACCGTGGTTTCCGGTGAGTAGGCGTGAGGTACTTTCGTAGAGATCTCGTCGATCTTCGTGGTGGACGGGTCCACCCCTGCCTTCCGGAGGTCACGTATGGTTTGTGTAAACAAATCTTTCTGCATTGATTCGTAGGTAACCCGGACCTGCTCTTGCGATGGTTTTCCCTCGGGATTCCCGGCAACCGAGGCCGCTTCCCCGAGTGCGACCTTCTTGTTCTCGAGTTTGGCGGTTCTCAGTTGTACGGCCACTTCCGTGAGCGTCGCCATCCCGTCGCCATCCCGGTCGGGCAACACGACCTCGTGCTTGGCGATCGCCTTGGGCTTGACGGAAATGGCGGCCTTTTCGGCTGTGGCCTTCGTCGCCTTCGAGCTCAAGACCCTAGTGGCGTCGACCGTGGATTTCGGGCAATCAAAGGGGCAATTGTTGGATTTTTCCGGTGGAGTCTTGCCGCTGTCGCAGACGCCATCGCCGCACGTGAAGCAGTCGGCGGGACAGACGGTGCTGTTTTCTCCCTTTGTCGTCTCGCACTTGTTGTTTCCGCACGTGCAGTCCTGGGGACAGGATTGAACCGTTTCGGGGGGGGTTATTCCGCTTTCGCAGACCCGATTGCCGCACGTGTAGCAATCTTGAGGGCAACAACTCTTGTTCTCGGGAGGATTCTTGGCTGAACTCTCACAGACGCTATTCCCGCAGGTGGAGTCCCTTGGGGGTGGTGCACTTCCGGGAGCCGTGGGAGGTCCGAGGCATAAGGCCTGGCCCACTGATCCTGAGCCGCCGTCGGAGACCGACCCTGACTGCCCCGATCCCTCAAAAGCAGCGCTTGTGCTGCCGGACGCGCTCTCCGCCGAGCCGGAACCACCGCCGGAAAGGCCGATCCCTCCGGCGTTTCCGAGATTGCCCGTGAGCCTGCGTAGCGCCTGCCCGGCGGCGGGCGCCTCCTCGGACGGCAAGTCCTCTTCAGGCACGGACATCTCCACGCCCACTTCCGTTTCGATGAGCGGAAGATCGGGAATGCTTTCCGGACGAACGACCGTCTTGATGCCGTTCTCGCCGTCAAACACGGCGTCGTCGGGAAGGAAAAAGGAAGTTTCGTAGTTGAAAACGATTTCATTGGGATCTTCCTCAACTGCTTCCGGCGCCGCGCCGCCTTCGCCTCCTTCCTGCCGCCTGAAGGCGCCCCGGACGCCTCCTCTAACGCCGCCGCGAACTCCGCCCCTGATTCCGGACTCGGATTGACCCCGCACGCCTCCACGAACGCCCCCGCGGACACCCTCAGCGACCAAGGCTCCGTTGACATAGACATCCGCCACAAGATCATCCGCTTCCGAGATTCCGCTCAGCGCCGCGGCAACTTCGGGCGATAGGGGAAGCGACACATCCACCGGCACGGAATCCCCGGGAACACGATTCCCAGGAATGTGTTCTACCTTCCGGTAGCACGAAGAACTCAGGAGTGAAATGACAAGAAGGAAAGACCAACCAAACCGTCTCTTGGGAGTCATCGCCTGCCTTGTGGAATCGCCCACACCCCTTGACATGCTTGTAATCTATTGGATTCTCATTCTGGCGTCAAGTGAGACACTTGAGCCGGCGAATAGAATTGTGACGTTCATCACAACTGACTGTATGTCACTTTCTACTGAAGATCGAATCGCGGGGTTCACGGCTGCGGCTGGCCGCGCGGAAAACTTCCTCTCGAAAGCCTGAAGATCTACCGGAGCAGGCGTAGAAGCTGCATCAGGAACGCGAGGACGAGGACCCAGAACAGCGGGCGCTTCGCGAGGTCCCGCCATGATTTCGGTCGGGCCGCCGCTTCGTCCTCATGGGGCGACTCGGAAACTGCTTCCTCTTCCGCATCAAGGACCGCGTCCAAGTTGATCTCCGGCATGTGTTCGGCGGTTCCGACCATGAGCCGAACCAGTTCGGGGCGGATCGCCTTCACCTGATCGGGCCAGTCCAGCGCCAGCCACTGCACTCCGGGAAGAGTCGTCAGCGTCCACACAGCTTCGATCTGTCCCTGGGTGGCCGAAAAATCCTTCTTGGCCGGCATGGTGAAGTAGAGGTGCACCTCGCGGCCGGCACCCCCATTCTCCAGCATGGCCCGAACTTCCTCGGCCGCTTCTTTCCCGGTCCGCCATTTCAATGCCCATTCGAAAACGTGGCAACGGCCCGTCGCGGAATCGAGGATCGCCAGATTGGGGGTGACCCGACGGCCGAGGGCCTTCGATGCCTTCACTCCAAGCTCGCGTGCGTGAGCAGGGTCCCAGGACGGTTGCTTGATGGGGAGCCTTCTCTTCACCCCAAGCGACGTCAAGTGGTTCAGAATGATGTTCTTCGAGTCGGTCGAATCGAATGACATTCAGCCTCTAGGTGGAGGATCGCCTAGTCCCTCAATCTCTGCAAGGCCGGCGGATGGAAGGTTCCCTGCCCGGCGCCCTATCGCGCGGACTCATTGACAATCGACAGGCTCACCCTGTCTCCCTTTCTTGAGCGGATGGAGATCCGCGCCGAGTCCGAGCTCCAATCGAAGCTTTTTCCACCTGCGTCGACGATCGGCGACCACGAAGCCGGAACACGCACCACCGTCTCGCCCCCACCGTCATCCTCAACTTTCATGTCAAACCGTCGAGATGGCGAATCGTACGACAGGTGGACGATCGGTCCAGCCGATGCCGCCGGGTACGGCCTTTCGATCATCCGCCGTGCCCAAGCCCCAGCGGTGCCGTCACGTAGCGAAATGAAGTCCTCGGGAATGCTCGAGTAGTTCCAAATCGACCACCCGGCCTTATATTCATCGAACAGCGCGAGCATCTGCTCCAGGAATTCTCCCCCACGCGCCGTTTCATAGTCCGCCGTCCACACACCGCTCCACTCTCCGACCCACAGCGGCACACCCAGCCGATTCGATTCGGTGACCAGCGCCGCGACGCCGCGCCGCAAGCGGGCCGTGTCACCGTCGTAGGCCGTCTTCGCCGTGACGACAGGATCATAGAAATGCGGGGCGAACATGAATCCGGGGCCTCCCGGCGGTTCCATCGCCGTGGGGAAACCGTCGGCACCCAGCACGTTCGTCCGCATCGCGTTCGGCTCAAAGAAGACGATTCCTTCGGGGTCCTCCGCGTGAATCGCTTCGGCCAGAGCGGCCGTGAACGGCTGAAAGAATTGCCGGTCGAATCTTGAAAGATCGAGAAACAAGGATCCCGGGAACGGTTCATTCATGAGGTCGTATCCGATCACGTTGGAATGATGTTTGGCCCGTTGGACAACCCCGCGCCAGGCTTCCCGGTACCGATCCTGAATTCCCTCCGTGTTCCTCCAGAAGTTGTCGAAGGCACGCTGCACCGCCGGTTGGGCATAGTTCAGATACCATTCGGAGGAAGGCGAATACGCCAGACCCTCGTCCAGGATCGCCCATTCCGGCGCGCCGTCGCCGCCGAACCGTCGGGCATACACATCCTGGTGCATGTCGACGATGACGTACAACCCGGCCTGGTCCGCCCAGTCGATGAGCTGCTCCAGTCGATCGAGGTAGGCCGTGTCGTATTCGCCGCGGCGGGGTTCCACCGCCTCCCAGACGATGAGCAGCCGAACGGAATTCATGCCCCAGCCAGAGATTTCCCGGAAGGTTGCAGGCGAAAGCCATGAGGGGAAGAACGATCCGGACGAATCCGGCCTCTTATGCTCGTCGCTGAGATTGATTCCCCTCAGAAGAATGACGCGGTCGTCCCGATCGCGGAGCCATGGACCGTCCGTAACGTATCGATTGGATCGGGGTGAGACATCCTCGCAAGAGCATAGGAACGCAAGGACAACGGCCAGCCGGAAAATGTTCGTCGAAGATGGAGACGGGGCGCTTTGAGCGGCCGGAGAAACGGAAGTCGGGGCTACCGCCCTTTCCACTGCGGTGGACGTTTCTGGAAAAACGCCATGACGCCTTCGATCATGTCTTCCGTCAGTCCATTCACGGTGAGCACACCATTCAGATACTCGAGCGCCTCGGAAAGATGCATTTCGCTCATTGTGTAGAACGCGCGGCGGCCAAGCCGGAGGATCGCCGGACTTTTGCTCTTCAATTTCCCGGTGAGTTCGTTCACCGCCTGGTCCAATTCCGCTTTTGGAACGACCCGATTGATCAGCCCGATGCGGTGGGCTTCCTGGGCGTTGATGCGGTCGCCCGTCAACAGCAACTCGAGGCAGGCTTTTCGAGGAACGTTCCGGGCAATCGTTGCCATGATCACGTAAGGAAACAGGCCGATATTGATCTCCGGGGTTCCAAACTCCGCCGTATCGGCCGCGATGATCAGATCGCATCCCAGCATGAGTCCGAGGCCGCCGGCCAGGGCGTGACCATTGACACGCCCCACAATCGGTTTCCCCAGTCCGGCCATCACGCGGAAGAGGTCCGCGAACTGCCGGCTGCCCTCGAAGCGCGCCAAAGGACCCGTGTCCTCCGCCTGGGCGCCCCCGCCCATGAGGTCGGCCCCCGCGCAGAAGGCCTTGTCGCCCGCTCCGGTCAGGACGACGACAATCGTGGCCTGATCCTGGTCGGCCTCCCGAAACGCCAGGTGGAGATCCTTGATGACCTGCGGGGAGATGGAGTTTCGTTTTTCCGGACGGTTGATCGTGAGGGTACGAACGCCGTCCGCCTGCGAAACGAGTAGCGTCTCCAACTTTGCCTTCTCTCAGGCCCGTCCGGTCCGGATCAGGCGTCCTCTTTACGAGGCGCCGAGCCGTCGATGGTCACCTCGTACCCGTACTCGCGAGCCAGGTCCTTCACCACGTTCAGGAGCTGGATTTCGCTCGTCCCTCCGCCGATCTGGAGGAGCTTCGCATCGCGCGCCAGCAGTTCCACGTGATACTCCCTCATGTATCCGTTGCCTCCCATGAGCTGCACCGCCTCCATCGCCACCTCCACGCAGGCGGCACTGGCATAGTACTTTGCGGCGCAGGCTTCCTTCCAACCCTTCCTCTTGTTCATCTTGAGCCAGATTTGCTTGAAGAGGAGATTCTTCACATTTTCGTAGTGCACGTACATCTTCGCGATCTTTTCCTGGATGAGCTGGAATTCGATAATGGGTTTTCCCCACTGCTTCCGGTTGATCGCGTATTTGATGCTGTCCTCGAGACACCGCTCGATGATCCCGAGGGCCATCGTGGGCGTCCCTTCCCGTTCGCCTGCGAAGACGTCCTTCGACTGTTCGCGGGCGGACGTTTCTTCCCCTCCCAGGAGTTGATCCTTGGGCACCCGCACGTTATCCAGAAAAACATCGCCCGTCGGCGAGGCTTTCATCCCCATTTTGTGCATGGGCTTGCTCACCGTAAGGCCCGCGATGTCTTTTTCCATCACGAACGGAAAGATCAGCCGTTTGTCCTTCTTCATCTCCTTGCCGCGGTCCATCTTCGCGTAGATCACAAAGATGTCCGCGTAGGGCGCGTTTGTGATGAAGGTCTTGGATCCGTTGAGGATGTAGTGATCGCCATCCGGCACCGCGCTGGTCTTGAGGGCGTAGGCGTCCGATCCCGAATCCGGCTCCGTCATCCCCCAGCATCCAATCTTTTCGAAGGTCATGACCGGCAGGCCGTACTTTCGTTTCTGCTCCGGCGTTCCCTTCGCCATGATGGATCCGCCGCACAGACCGATCGACGCCCCCAACGTCATCGTGAAACCGGGATTCACGCGGGAGAGCTCCTTGCCGAAGATGGCCCCGATGTAAGGGTCGCCGCCGCCGAACGCGGAATCCATCTTTCCGTTCTTCTCTTTCAGCTTTTTCTCGAAGCCGGCTTTCACCATCTCCGGAATGCCGAAGGTGTTCGCCAGTTTCCGGATGAGTTCGAACGGAAGGATCTTCCCGTCGTCCATCTCCGCGTTGTGCGGCTCGATCTCCTTCTGACAATACTCCCGGAACATCTTCTCCACCGTTCGATGGGGTTCCGCGAAATCGAAAAGCGACGGAAGCAGGTCGCCGAATGGGCCCGGCGCGGCGCTGGTTTCGGTGCTCATGGGTATTCCCCCTTCAAGGCTTTGGACTTCCCTCCCGATATTTGAGTTTCTACCATAGTAGAGAGTCTTCTATCATAGTAAAAAATGCCGGCCGCCCTGTCAAGCTGAAATTGACGCGCTGCGCCATGATCCCATAGCCGTTCCATTCGCCGTACCCGAAGCGGAGCGGAGGGTGGTGCGCCAAAGTCATCACCCCCCCATCAGGGCCGCAAACGAGCCCGATCCGACCAGGCTCTGGCCCCCATCGCACACGAGAACGGCGCCGGTGATATACGCCGCCGCCTCGGACGAGAGGAAGAGGGCCAGATCGGCAATTTCGTCTTTGGTGGCATAGCGCCTCAGCGGAATGCTCGCCGCCAACTTCTGCTTGGATTCCTCCGTGGGCGTCAGCCGCTTCATTCCTTCCGTGTCGTCGACAGGTCCAGGCGAAACACAGTTGAGCCGAACTCCGGCCGGACCCCATTCGAGGGCCAGAACCTTGATCGTGAGGTCGATTCCGGCCTTGGCGGCACAAACATGGGCCTGGAGGGGAACCGGCATGAAAGCGTGGGTGGCGGAAATGGCGACCACGGACGCGCCCGGTTTGCGCAGGTGCTCGAACACGGCCCGACACGTATTGAACGTGCCCAGCAGGTCGATGTCCACCACCGTCTTGAACCCATTGGAGGAAATCCCCAGCGCGGGCGCGGGAAAGTTTCCGGCGGCGCCACAGACAACGGCATCTATCTCGCCGAATGCATCACGAACCTTCTTGATGGATTCCTCCATGGCGGGGTACTGGCGGACGTCCGCCGCCGCTCCCATCGCTGTCCCCTTTCTCGCCTTGATCGCCGCGCACGCCTGGTCCAAACGCTCCTGCCTCCGTCCCACCAGGGCGACCTTCGCCCCTTGCTCCGCAAACCGCTCGGCAATCCGAAGGCCGATCCCACTTCCGCCTCCTGTGATCAGGACGACTTTGTTCTTGAATAGTTGCTCTCTGAAGATATTCGACATGGGAATTCCTCCTTCGAATTGGATGGATGGTGAAAGGACGGCTATTCGCCCTTGAACAGTGGCGGGCGCCGTTCCATGAAAGCAGCCACGGCCTCCCCGAAATCCTGCGATTGCAGGAAAGCCGCGTTCCAGACGGCCACGTAGCGCAAACCTTCCTCGACGGACTTTCCAGCGCACTCGTTCATCACGCGCTTGACCCCCTGAACCACCAGCGGCGGATTGGCGGCGATCCCACCGGCCATCTCGCGCGCGCCCTCGAGCAGCTTCTCGGGCGTCTCGAACACTTCACTCACCAGGCCCATCCCACTCGCGCGGCTCGCATCGATGTCCTTGGCCGTCAACGCGAGTTCCCTGGTGTTCCCCTCTCCGATGATCCGTGGAAGTCGCTGAAGGCTTCCGATATCCGCCACCATCGCCATCCGGGCTTCCCGGAGACTGAACTTGGCATCCGACGAACACAGCCGGACATCGCAGGCCGCAATCAGATCAAGACCGCCCCCCACGCACCAGCCGCTCACCGCCGCAATCACAGGCTTCCGGCACTCGGCTACGCGGCTGACGGATCTCTGCATCTCCAGGATGAGGTCCAGGAATCGCGTCCGCGAGGCCGCCAGATTGTCCCCGGCAAAATGCGCCCCCAATTCCCCCATCATCGCTTTCAAGTCCAATCCGTAGCTGAAGTGGCCGCCGTCCCCTCGCACGATCACCACCCGGACGGCCGGATCGCGATCGAATTCCTCGAAGACTTGTGGCAGCTCCTTCCAGAAGTCGGGGCCCATCGCGTTTCCTTTCCCGGGACCCGTCAGGATGACTTCTGCGACACCCTTGTCCTGCTCCAGCCTGAGAGAACGAAACGCCACAGGATCCGCTACAGGGAGGCCAGCACTTCCTCGAAGTGGCCGTGAACTTTCACCTGCGGGAAGATCTTCGCGATAGTGCCGTTCCGATCAATGATGAAGGTGGATCGGACAATGCCCATGAACGTCCGGCCGTAGAGCGACTTTTCCTTCCACACGCCGTAGGCCTCGAGGACTTTCTTCTCGGGATCGCTGAGGAGAGAGAAATTCAAATGATATTTCTGCTTGAAGTTTCGGTGCGTGTCCACGGAATCGGCACTCATCCCTACCACCACGGCACCCCGCTTTTCCAATTCGGCGTGTCCGTCCCGGAAGGAGCACGCCTCAATGGTACAGCCGGGAGTATTGTCCTTCGGATAAAAATAAAGAACGACCTTTCTTCCTTTGAGGTCGGAGAGGCCGATTTCATGGCCGTTGTCGCTCGCCAGGCGAAAATCGGGAGCCGGCTGGCCGGCTTGGAGTCCGGAGGGAACCGCCGACGCCGTCTTTCTTGAGACTCTCCGCTTCCGGGACCGCGATCCGGATTTCTTGCCGGCCTTGGACTTCTTGCTTGCGGTTCTTGCCATGCGCCTACCCCTCCGAAGCGGTCATTCCTATAGGAAACCGGAAAGCACTCCCGTTGTCAAGAAACCCCGGAGGTCGGAAATGCGCGTCTCCTGAAAACCGAGTCGACATCCTGTAGGATACCGCCGTGCCTTCTCTGCCCCCCTCCGGTCGCAAGCGCCGTCCACGGAGATTTTTCCTCCGCGCTGCTGCCGTCGCCACGTGCATCTCCATGGCGCACTGTGCCTCCAGGGCCGAGAAGAATCCCGATGGAACCGTGTACGGCCAATGGTTCGAGGCGGGTGGCGAACCGCGTTTCCATTACGTAGGACCCGTGGTCAGCCCCCAGATTACAACCCAAGGAGAGGCTTCCGTGCCTCTTCAACTGTTCGGTAACGACGCATGGTCGGCTTTCGCCGACACACGCGGCCGGGTTGGTTTCTTCCTTAGGACGGGCGGCCCCATGTGGCTGGGCCACCCGAATCCGGATCGGGGCCGGCCCGGCTCAGGCTGGGGGACATGGACCGACTCGACAGGAGCTCGCATCGCACGGCGGGACGCCGAACCGAAGCCCGGCGCCGCCGTCTTCACCCACCGCTCCGTGTCGTTTGAGTCGAATTCCGACGGCCTCCACGTCACGCAATCGCTCCACTTCCCAGCCGGAGTCGAGTTGGCGGCCGAGAAAGAAGTTCGAATCGAACAAACGCCCAACCGGCAGGGCACGTGGACCGATGTCTGGGATCTGACACCGCAGCCGCTCCTCGCCGCGCTGCTGATCGGCGGGAGCATCACCCGATCCGTAGAGGATTCGCGACTCCGGTGGAACAACCGATACCGGTTCAACACGAGGCAGGTGGACCGCCGCGAGGTTCGTGTGGATATCGATGCCTTGGAGTCCGAGGCCACCAAACCGCCTGCCGATTTTGGATCCTACCCAAGGCAGCTTACCCTTCGTTCGCTCGATGCCGACATCGAATCCTTTGAACTGAAACCGCCGCTGGTCATCTCTCTGAACGTACCGACCCCATCAGGTTCAAGACCGCTCACTCTCCGCTTTCGCCTGGAGGTCACCCCTGCGGGCGGCACGGAGCCCGCTCCCTCGAAAGGACCACGCGGCCCGAGAGATATCGTCGAGTTTCGGGGACCCGAAGTCCCATCGTGGCTGACACGGGAGATACAGTGGCACAGCGGCCAGATTGCAGCTTCAGCGGCCTACGATGGCGCGTTCCACGAAACCTTCGTCGATCAGGGCTCGGCCTATCTCTACCTCCAGGGACTCAGCGGCGCCGTGCGGGACTACGTGCTTCATGCCCTGGCCCTGATCCCCACGCGACCGGATCTCGCCCGCGGCAATCTGCGCGTGGCGATGCGCTTCACCCAATCGGACGGCCACATCACCTACGGCTCGTTCGGTTTCGGAAACCTGACGGACGCGGGAATTCGCGACGAGAGCACCGATCTCGATATCTTTCTCCTCTGGGGCCTCGCGCGGTACGTTCTGGAAACGCGCGATTTCGGATTCCTGGACGAGATTGTCCCGTTCGCGGATAAGGGAGAGTCCACCGTGCGCCACCGTATCGAGCTCGCGTTCAGCCATCTCATGAACGTCACGCAAACCGGGCCCAACGGATGGATCCGGGTGGGAACCGGCGATTGGTCGGATGGCATCATTCTGTTCAGCAAAGATCCCATCCTGACCCGCGCGAAAGGAGAATCGTTTTTCAACACAGCCATGGCGCTCGCCGTGCTTCCCAGGTCCATCGAACTTGTGGGCCAGTGGAATCCGGTGGTGGCCATCGTTGCCCAAAGCTGGCTCGAATCCATGCGCACGGCAGCCCGATCCGCGTGGAGCGGGCGTTGGTATGTCCGCGGAAGCTTTGGCGATGGAAGTGTCCTTGGGGCGGATCGGATTTTCCTCGAGAGCAACCTGTTTGCCTTGTGGGCGGGGCTAGGCGATGAAGTTCAACGCGCGACGCTCACTCAGGCTCTGGACGAACAGCTCGATCGCGATGAGCCTCTCGGCGCCCGGAACGTATTCCCACCCGCCGAAGTCGCCGGTGAGCTGCTCAAACCGGGGTGGGACGTCAACGGTGGCACGTGGGCCGCGCTGAACGGCCTCCTCGCCCTGGCGTACACATCAATCGACCCGCTTCGAGCTTGGAAATCATTCCTTGAAGGCTCGCTCCATCAGCACGAGATCACCTACCCGAATATCTGGTATGGGATCTGGACCGGACCGGACAGTTACAATGCGTCCTATGCCGAACGTCCGGGTGAAACATTCGTGCACATCGCCACCTCCATGGCGGATTTTCCCGCGGCCAACATGAATGTTCACAGCGGCCCACTCATGGCGCTGGACGATCTCGTCGGAATTCAACCGCTGGCCGAAGGGATCCATATCCGTCCCAGCCTTCCACTGAAGGAGTGGAGCTATCGGAGCGCCGTGCTTTCAATCCAATGGGGAAAGAATGCCGTTACCCTTGATTACCACTTGGACCATCCATCCACCGATCTTTGGCGGATCACCTATCCTTCCCATTGGGGGGCTGTCTGCGATCCTTCGGGAAATCGTATCGCGGACGCGGGTCGAGGAGAGGTCGTGATCCCGCTCGAAGAGGCCGAACTTCGCCCCTGCCCCCAGTCGATTCGATAATGGTGGTCACATGCCAAGGAAGTATCAAAATTGACACTTTTTTTTGCCGAAGTGTAGAGGAGTTACGCCGATTCCGGAAATCTCAGAAACGGCGCCACGGATCGGGCGGATCCGCTTGAAAAACACTGCAATTTCAACTAACAAAAGACTTGGTGATGGCCTCCTCGTTGCGAATAGTCACGGCATGACAACGACCAGCAAAATAGTACTTTCTTCGGTTCTGGCAATCGGCATACTCGCGATCTTGGCCAATTCTTCCTTTGCCACTGACTACTATGATTTGGCCGGTCACTGGTCCCCCGTCGTCTTCCAAGACACGGCGACCAAAGACAGCAACATCAGCCAGGATTTCATCACCCATTTCAATTTCGACGGCAACTACAACGCCTACGACAACTGGGAGAACCAGCCGAACGTCAGCAACCCCGGTTACATCTACTTCAGCGTGGTGGAGAGCCAAACTCACTACTACATCATCTACTCGTTCTTCCATCCCCGCGACTGGGAACAAATCTGCACCGGGCTTTTCACCGAGTGCCACGAGAACGACGGCGAGCAGATCCGGCTGATCATCGCGAAAGACGGCAGCGCATATGGGACGCTCCAAGTGATGGAGACTCAGGCGCACGGCTCCGTTTCTTCCCACAAGCCTTCAGGGAGCCCCGTTACCGGCGGCAAAAAAAGTCTCGACACCGACGTCAGTTATGAAAACGGCTCCCACCCCCGCATCTACGTGGAAGCGCACGGACACGGCCCGTTCCCCTGCGACAGCCGATGCGCCGATTTCCCGGGCGGAGACGGCGTGGTCTATCGCTTCAAGGGCAAGGCGGAAGTTCCCTCCAGCGCGAATGATTCCGACGTCGCCTACGACTTGATCGATGAACTTGCCGATCTTTGGCTTCGACGCCACGATGCCGGGAACGGCAACCCCTTTGACAAAGCCGTTCAGTACAGCGGCGTCCGCCTGGGCGCAATCGGCAAGCCCATCGGGAAGGATTTCGGCGGCGATACGTACGGCGGCGGCGGCCATCCCGGTTGGGGATGGGGTGGAAAAGACGGAGTGAACTCGGGCGACTGGCTCATCGATGCCGCTTACGTCGCGCAGCTCTGGTACACGATTCCCAATGAGAACGATCCCGGATTCCTGACCTACACCTTCAATCGCTATCTCGACGACCTCAAGGCCGAATCCTCCACCGGCGGCGGTGGGGGCGGTGGCGGCGATACGGGCGGCGGCGGCTGCACGATGGTGGCGGCCTCGGACGGTACCGGCTCACTCGCGCTGTTGCTCCTCTCGCTCGGGTTCGTGGCCTTCCGCCGCCATTTGAGCTGATCCACCCCCCACACCCTTCAACTCTTAGCCGAAGGGGTCTACAATGCCCCGATGCAAATCAGTGAGGGCACGGCGGTTTTGTTCTATCTGGATGCGCGCCGAACGTATCTGAAAACGGTCCATCCCGGGGACAAGCTTCACACCCACAAGGGGATGATCTCGATGGACGATGCCATCGGCCACCCCTTCGGAGACTCCATTCGCACCCACCTCGGGAACACCGTCATTCTCCTGGAACCGACACTCGAAGACATGATGATGAAAATCCAGCGGCAGACCCAGATCATCTATCCCAAGGAGGCGGCCCTCATCATCCTCAAGGCCGGTGTCCTGAAAGGATATCGCGTTTTGGAGGTGGGATTCGGCTCGGGCGCTCTCACCATGGCGCTGGCGAATGCCGTGGGGGATACCGGAAAGGTCTACGCCTATGATCGTCGCGAAGACAGGATCGAGAAGGCCCTTCGCAATACGCGGTGGCTCAATCTCACCCACACGATCCAGTTCAAGACGGCCTCGATCCCGGACCGGTACGACGAATCGGATCTGGATGCGGCCATGGTGGATGTGCCTGAACCGTGGGAAGTGGTCGAACCTGTCTGGACCGCCCTTCGGGGCGGCGGACGCTGGGTGAGCCTGTCCCCCACGTACAATCAGGTGGAGAAGACCGCTATCGCGTTGGGTCGAGGCGGGTTCATCTTCCTCGAGACGATCGAAATACTTACGCGGATCATTCTGGCCCGGGAAGGAAGAACTCGGCCGTTCGAGCGGATGATCGGGCACACGGCATTCCTGACCTTCGCCAGGAAGATCAATGAACGTCGAGCGGAGCCCGTCCCCGAGGTGCCGGCCGGAGAGGAATCGCCAGAGGCGGTCGAGCCCACATGATCCGGGTGACGTTCAACCACAAGGTCCTGGAATTCGAGGGCTCCATGACCACCGGGCAGCTTTTGAAAAAGATGAATCTCCTCCCGGAAGTCGTTCTGGTCGCCAAGAATGGCGAAATCGTCACGGAAGACGAGTTCCTCCGCCCCGAAGACGAAGTCGAAATTATCCGCGCCATTTCTGGTGGAGCGGATCCGGCAAGCCTGCCTCGTTCCAACTCCGTTCCCGGCCCCATCCCCGATGGGGCCCGCGTTTCCTATAGAATCCCCATAAAAGATTGGCCCGATAGCGATCAGCCGAGGGAAAAGCTGATTCAAATGGGACCGGATTCTCTGAACGATGCCGAACTGCTGGCCATTCTGCTCCGCACGGGAGTGAAAGGCCTCAGCGCGGTGGACCTCGCCCGGCAGGTCCTCAAGGACGTGGGCGGATGGGCCGTGCTTGCCCGCTCCGATGCCGCCGACTACCAAGGTGTGAAGGGCTTGGGGCCGGCAAAAATTGCCCAGATTCTCGCCGCGCTGGAAATCGGCCGCCGGGCGGCCCATGCTCCGAAGCCGGACGAATTGTACATCCGCGGCTCCGGGGACGTTTTTCAACTTGTTTCTCCCAAGCTGCGGGACCTAAAGAAAGAAGTGCTCGACGTGCTCTTTCTCAATTCACGTAATCATGTGCTGGCCCAGGAGCGCCTCAGCAGGGGAACCGTCAACCGGAGCAGCGTGTTCGCCCGCGAGATTGTGGAGCGCGCACTCCGCCGGGGCGCCGCGGCTCTGATTCTCATCCACAACCATCCTTCCGGAGATCCTGCGCCCAGCGCAGAGGACGAACGCGTGACCCAGGAAATGGTGTGGGCCGGTGAAATCCTCAACCTGTGCGTTTTGGATCATGTGATCATCGGCGGGAACCGCCATTTCAGCTTTGCGGATGAGGGAAAGATCGAGGCCATGCGCTCGAAAGCCAGGGACAAACGAAAATGAGATGTACCCCGTGCGGACAAAAGGCCATCGTTCACCTCCCAGCCTATCGTCTGCGATTGTGCAAAACGTGCTATCCCGCATGGTTCGAAAAACATACACAGCGGACGATCGAACGGCTGAAAATGTTCACGCGGCAGGATCGGGTCCTCGTTGCCGTCTCCGGCGGCAAGGACAGCCTCGGCCTCTGGCACGCTCTTCTAAAACTCGGATACGAAACAGACGGGTTCTACATTCACCTGAGGATCCAATCCGATCACCGCGACGAGGGAGCACCCCCCCCCCCACCCTACTCGGAGGACTCCCTGACGTTCGCCCAAGCCTATGCAGACCGGATCGGGAGGAAGCTCCACGTCGTCGACCTCCAGGAAACGCTCGGCTTCGGCATCCCGGAAATTCGCCGGGCCGCGCGTCGCCCGCCCTGTTCACCCTGCGGAACCATCAAACGCCACTACATGAACAGCGTCGCCATCGAGGGCGGATTCGCCGTCATGGCCACGGGACACAACCTCGACGATGAGGTGGCAACGCTTTTCTCGAATACCCTGCGATGGGATATGGACTATCTATCACGCCAACACCCTGTCCTTCCGGCCGCGGAGGGCTTCGCGCGCAAAGTGAAACCCTTCTGCTTCTTCTCCGAGAAGGAAACGGCGCTATACGCCCGCGTGGAGGGGATCCCTTACGTGTACGACGAGTGCCCTTTTGCGGCCGGCGCCACTTCGCTGCACATGAAAGACGTGATCAACCGGCTCGAACACGATTCTCCCGGGATGAAGCGGACCTTCCTGGCGAATTTCCTCAAAGCCAAGGATCGTCTCCCGACCGCCCCCAAACCGGAGATGCGCCCTTGCAAGGAATGCGGCGCAATGACCCCATCGCGATTCCACTCGCCGTCCCCGGAGCGGAGCGGAGGGGGCGGGGCAGATCCCCATGTAGAATCCGTTCGCCGTCCCGGTGCCGGTCCGAATGAATCTCCATCCACCGTCCCCGAAGGGGGCCGGAGCGAAGCGGAGCGGGGCGGGGCGCCCACTCCCGCGGAAGTATGCGCCTTCTGCCGCCTCCGGGACCTTACTCGGAACAAGGAAGCGGCAAGAGTGGAGGCGCTCCACAATCCGATCCCGCGCCCCATGACGACCGCCGAGGACGGCTCGGTTCCCTGATCCATTCTCACCCTCATGAAACCTGACCTGAAGGAATTCATGCATCTGGCGGAAACGTACTCCGTCATCCCCGTCCGGGAGGTCATCCTGGCGGACGACGAGACTCCATTGACCGCCTATCGGAAGATCGTCGGCAACCGTCCCGGTTATCTCCTAGAAAGCGTGGAGGGACCGGAACAGTGGGGGCGATACAGCTTCATCGGCCTGGACCCCGAAACCGTGTTTCGAAGCCGGGGAAACCGGTTCGAGATCCACCGCAACGGATCCACTCGAAAAGGGACCGGCCACCCCCTTGAAGCGCTCCGCGGGATCATGAACGATTATCGTCAGGCTCCTGCTCCGGAATTGCCGCGATTCAGCGGCGGCGCCGTCGGCTTTTTCTCCTACGACGTCGTGAGGTTCATCGAACGGCTGCCTGCGCGCGCCAAGGATGACCTCCACCTTCCTGATGCCTGCTTCTTTGTCGGAGGACCGATGGTCATCTTCGACCGCAACCACCATACCCTGACCCTGCTGGTCAACGCACGGAAGGGGAAGGGATCGAATCCCCGGCGAGTGTATGAACAGGCCGTCCGCACGCTCAGGGCGATGAAGCGAAGGCTCCAGATGGCTCATCGCCCACCTGCGCTGCCTAAAATCCCCCTGCGTCCGCCCACCCCCAACATGGAACGGTCCCGGTTCGAAAACATCGTGGAGTCCGCGCGCAACTACCTGATTCGCGGGGACGCCATTCAAGTGGCCGTTTCCCGAAGACTGGAGTACCACTCGCGGCTCGACCCGTTCACGCTGTACCGCGCCTTGCGGTTTACCAATCCATCCCCGTACATGTTCTATCTCAATTTCGGCGATCTCCGACTGATCGGCTCGTCCCCGGAAATCCTCGTTCGACTCGAAGACCGGAAACTGATCACACGTCCCATCGCCGGAACACGCCCCCGAGGTAGGACCCCGGAAGAGGATAAGAACCTGGAGCAAGAGCTGCGCAAAGACCCGAAGGAAATGGCCGAACATATCATGCTCGTGGACCTCGGCCGCAACGATATCGGGCGGGTCGCCGTCGAGGGAAGCGTAAAGGTCACGGATCTCATGTTCGTCGAACGCTACTCCACGGTGATGCACCTCGTCTCCAACGTCGTGGGGCGGCTTCAATCCGGCCTGGATGCCTTCGACGTGTTCTCGTCCTGTTTCCCCGCGGGGACGCTGACCGGCGCGCCGAAGGTGCGGGCGATGGAAATTATCGAAGAACTGGAGCCCACGCGTCGGGGCTTCTACGCCGGCAGTGTCGGGTATTTCGGATTCGGCGGGAATATGGACATGTGCATCACGATTCGCAGCATCCTCCACCGGAGAGGCCGGTTTTATGTGCAGGCCGGGGCGGGCATCGTCGTGGACTCCGTTCCCGATCGTGAGTACGTGGAAACCGAGAACAAGGCGCTTGGCCTGAAACGTGGCCTGAAACGTGCTTTTGACCTGGCCGCCCGGGGCTTGGTCCCTGAAGGAGAGGAGATCCGGTGATCCTGGTCATCGACAACTACGATTCGTTCACCTACAACCTCGTTCAATACGTGGAGGAACTGGGGGCGAAGGTCGAAGTCCACCGCAACGACAAGATTACGCTCGACCAAATAAAGAAAAAAGCCCCTGAAAAGATCGTCATTTCGCCCGGTCCTTGCACTCCGAAAGAGGCGGGGATCTCGGTGGAACTGATTCGGACTTTCCACGAACAGATTCCCATCCTGGGCGTGTGTCTCGGGCACCAAAGCATCGGGGCCGCATTCGGAGGCCGGATCGTCCAGGCGAAAAAGATCATGCACGGCAAGACCTCCAAGATCAGTCACGACGGAAAATCTCTGTTCAGAGCCCTCCCGAATCCGTTCGAAGCCACCCGGTATCACTCCCTCGTCATCGAAGAAGCTTCGTTGCCGGAATGCCTGACCGTAACCGCCCGGAGCGAAGATAAGGAAATTATGGGGGTCCGCCACAAGGATTCACCCTTGGAAGGCGTCCAATTCCATCCCGAATCGATACTGACCACGGAAGGAAAGAAACTCCTCGCCAATTTCCTCGGCGTTCCTCTCAAGCCGTGACCAAGCGCACCGCTCTCTCCGCCCGCGAGATCGACACCCTGCTCGATGCCCGGCTCCAGGCACGAAGCCGGCAGTTCCGTTCAAAACTCGATGAGACCCTCAACCGTATCCAGAAGAAGATCGATCGGCCACCTTCCTGGGCCAAAGGAGGGATGCAGTCCTTGGAGGAGTTGGAGAGCGATCTTGCGGTGCTCCGGAAATTTGTTTCGTCGGACGGTCAGGGTCACATCCCAGCGCCGGGCCCGCAGCGGCCAGCCTCCCTTCCCAGGGATGAGCGCCCGGCAACTCGTACCGGCGAACCGGCAGAACCCACCAAGACTCGTCCCGATCTATCCCTGATCGACCGTGCCCTTCAATCGTTCTACCGCCTGCGCATGATTCTCCGGTCGGAGCAGGTGGACGAGTACGGACTCGACCCCGTGTTCTTCGATTTCGTCAAACCCATCGTCGAATTCTTCTACCGGAAATATTTCCGCGTGGACGTCAAAGGGCTTGAGCATGTTCCTTCCGAGGGTCGGGGGCTTCTCGTCGGAAACCATTCGGGGGTCCTGCCCTACGACGGGATGATGGTGTGCGCCGCCGTCATGTTCGACCATCCCAGCGGGCGCATTCCGAGATTCCTGGCGGAGGACATGTTCAGCAACTACCCGATCCTCTCGCCCATGATGACGAAAGGCGGCACCGTCCGCGCGTGCCAGGAAAACGCCGAACGCCTGCTCCGCAACGATCAGCTCGTGGCCGTCTTCCCCGAGGGAGTCAAAGGCATCGGCAAGCTTTATCGCGAGCGGTATCACCTTCAGCGGTTCGGCCGGGGCGGATTCATTCGCCTGGCGCTCCGCACACGGGCGCCTTTGATCCCCGTGGCGGTCGTCGGCGCCGAGGAAAGCATGCCCATGATCGCCAAATCCGACCTCCTCGCGCGGATCATCGGCATCCCCTACTTCCCCATCACGCCGAACATGCTGTTTCTGACCCCGTTGCTGGGGCCGACCGGAGGGCTCGTCCCCTTCCCCACCAAGTGGACCATTGAGTTCGGTGAACCGATCCTTCTTCCATCCAACGTCCTCGGGGCGCCGGACGAAGACTTGAAGGTCAATCTCTACAAAGAAGATATTCGGGACCGACTTCAGGAGATGATCAACGGACTTGTGAAGAAAAGAAAATCGGTCTGGTGGGGCTAGAAATCCTACTCGTCGAAGGTCCTATGAGGCAGTTCGGTGCGCCACCACGGCTTCCCGCCCTGCATGCGTTCAACGATCAGGTCGGCGCGAGAGACATTGTAGCGCATCAGGATGGCGGGTCCCGTGTATTGAAACAAAGCCACCGTCGCCAGAGTTGCCGCATTGGATTGACTCTGAAGCGGTCGCCCGAGGAGGAAAAAGGCTCCCCCACCGAGCGGCAAAACGATGGCAAGAACTTTCGAGACGGTCGCCAGACGAAGAGAATATCCATTCCCGTTCGGCCTTGTCCATGTATATTCGTAGCAGGCAACGATCAGTCCGGAGAGAAAGACTTGGAGGTACCCGAACGACCCCATGTGCCCCACAACGAAGAACAGTAATGCAGGAGTGAACCACAAGATGTAGAAGACCGGCTTCGTCCAATCTCCTCCCCGGCGGAGCGGTTCGTCGGGTCGGGCCGGCGTTGCGCTCGACCTGCGGCTGACAGGAATGCGCGTGAACAGCATGAAAAGGAAGGGGAGGAGCACCGGAGCGGAGACCCCCGCGTAGAAACCAACCTTGAGAATTTGATAGGCCGCGATTCGAAGGGCGTGCCTCAGCGACGGATCCGCCCACCTCTCACGACGCGGGAAAAGGTGCGTACCCAGCCGATCATCCACATACACCGCCACCTCAATGAAGGGCCAGTGATAACCCATCCCCTTCACATTCGCGTATGGGCCGGGGACGATCTTGAGAAGAGTGGCCGGATCATAGTTGCCGGCCAGTCCCGCCTGAAATTCAAATGACTGCCCCCCTCCATGTTTCATGAGGAAGTGGTGGTTGCCGTAGACCCATGGGGCGATCAGGGCCGCGGCCAAAATACCGTTCACCCCCAGAACCCTCCATCGAGGTCGGACGTGCAGGCAGCAGTACAGCCACAAAGGGGCGAGAAAGACCGTCGTCGTGGGACGAATAGCGCCGCCGAGACCCCATGCCGCGGTCAGGGCGACGGCGTCACGCCAGGTCCGTTTCCGGAGCGTACGGAACGCGAGGAAGCCAACCGCGGTGGCAAAAAATCCCTCCACGGCGTAGCTGAGACCGACGGTGCTATAGTAGAGAGTGTTGATACTGAGCGAGTAGGCAGCCGTCGAGAGGAAGGCCCGTTTCCAATCCATCCCGACGCTCCGGGCGAGCCGCCAACAGAGGGCGATGGATCCCATCGTGGAAAGGAAGGAAACCAGCACCATGGAAAATATCCGCTTTCCGGTCAGGCAATGGGCGATGGATGTCAACGTACAATAGCCGATGAACCCCGGCGGGTGCGCAACTCCCGGTCCCGGGCAGCCCGTGCACCCCGCATATCCCAAAGAATCCAAATGGAACAGCCGATCGGCCCAGAAAGGCAGTCGGAGAACCGCCGATGAGATCAGCAGAACCGCCAAGCCCCCCAGCGGGTACCAGGAAGGCGAGGGACGCTCCTCGCCGCGATCCAACGTCAATACTTCCGGCGTCTATGGTCCAACCGACGGATGAGCTCGTCGACCCGTCGGCGCAGGGCTTCGACGTCTCTCTTCGTGGGGATATTGAGGCGGGCGAGGGCGTTCTTCATGCTGACGTCGATGCGCTTTTGAATTTCATCCACGCTCCGGCGGGACACCTTGAGGACTCCCTGGATGAATCGCCTGCCGTCCTCGGAGGTGATCTGACCCCGCTTGATCAGCTTCTCGATGTGTTTCTCCAACTCCTCCCGACCGGGAAACAGGAGCTGGCCGCTGGGCGTCAGATATTCCTCCAGCAACTCCCTGAACCGCGCCGTGCTCTCCTGGAACCGCTCGCCCACTTTGGTGTGCGCGAAGGACTGGATCAGGCCCCTGAGAGGTTGGATGGGCAGCAAGCTCTTCTTCTTTTTCTGCTCCTCATAGATCACTTGAGTGAGGATGACGGACGTCAGGTCTTCGTCGGTATCGTTGTCGATGATCCGGATCTCCTGCCCTTCGCGAATGAGGTCCGCAATTTCGTCCAGCTTGATGTACTTGCTTCTCGACGTGTCGTAGAGCTTGCGATTGGGATATCGCTTGATGATCCTTGCCTCTTCCTCCTGCGTTTCTTTCGGTGCCGTCGTCTTCATATCCCGTAGGGCGCATAACACGCATGCCGCAGTGTGTCAAATGTCGTACGGAAAAAATCGGCCTCGAAAAGAGATGTTGACAAACAGGCAGAACTTCCTAAGATACCTCGCTATGCTCCGAATTCCGAAATATTCCACCTGCTTTGCACTGATGCTGCTCGCTTCTTCGGCCTCGGCCCAACCCCAAGGCTCATACGTGTTGAAAGTCGGCACCCTCGCCCCGAAGGGCTCGACGTGGGAACGCGTTGTGGCAGATTCGTTCAATGAAATCAACCAGTTGACCAGCGGGAAGATGAAGTTTCAGATGTACGCAGGCGGCGTGCTCGGTGACGAAAAGGACATGGTTCGAAAAATGAGAATCGGACAGTTGGACGGCGGGGGATTCACCGTTCTGGGCGCGGAGGAAATCGCCCCGGAAGTTTCGATCCTCGAACTTCCCTTCCTGTTCAATTCACTCCAAGAGGTCGATCAGGTGAGGGCGTTCATGAAGGAAGAACTCGGCAAGCTGTTTCTGGAGCGCGGGTTCATCCTGCTCAGTCTGATCGATCAAGCCGGGTTCATCCAAGCCTACTCGAAGGAGAAAGTGACGAACCTTGCGGACATTCGCCGGCAGAAGCCGTGGGTATGGGCCGGCGCCAAGGTCCACTACGAAACCTGGAAAGCGATGGACATCAATCCCACGCCTCTGCCGGTGCCGGAGGTTCTCTCAGGCCTTCAAACCGGGCTGGTGAATTTCATCACGACCACGCCTCTCGCGTGTGTCGCCCTTCAGTGGTACACGCAGGTCAAGTATGTGTTCAAAGTCGATCTGCGTTATGAACCTGGGGTGGTGGTCATTGCGAAGAAACCCTTCGATGCCCTCCCGAAGGAGTACCGGGACATCATCCTTCAGGTCAACGCGAAGTATCAACCTTCCATCATTCAGGTGGCTCGCGAGGACGACGAAAAAGCCCTCTTCGGCATGCGGAAGAAAGGGATTGGAATCGTGATCCCCACCAAGGAAGCACGGGACGAAATGATCAAGCTGACGAAGAATTCAGTCCCGGAAGCGCTGATTCGCGACAAGTTCTTCACCCGCGAGCTGTACGAGAAGGTTCTGACCCGGCTGTCGCGGCCCATGGGGGGCTGAGCTACGCCCGATTCGCTCCGGCGCTGGTACTTGACGCCGATCGGGCGCGTGGTCCGGGCCGCTTTGGGCCTCCCCTTCCTCGGGTTCGCGATCTATCTGGTCCGGCTCGACGGAATCGCCTTCACTCTGCTCGCGATTCTTCCCTTGTTGGTGGGGCTTTCTCTTCCCGCGGCCGCTCTCGTTCAGGAACCCGACTGAGACGTCGTCGTCATCCCCAACCGGGTGTTGGGAAAGAAATGGTCGTTCCCCTGAATTCTCTCCTGGTCATCGGTCGATGACGGATTGAAGCGCCGCCGCGCCCGGAAGCAGCTTCCCTCGCCCAAGTAGTCGCGCGCGCGTCCGCCGCGGCCGGGGTCGGCCGGGGTCGTTCTTTTCAGTCAACATCGCTGGTCAGCCGGGGTCAGGTAGCATGAACGGCGGCGACCTCCTTCGGGTATGATTCGTGCCGTCTGCCTGAAACTGCGCGGGTTCGTCGAGCCGCGCTAGGTTCTGTTTGAAAACGTATCGCGGACCCTAAAGGGCCCGCTACGGATGTTCGCGATTTCCTCTGTAGCGGAGCCTTCAGGCTCCGCAGGCGAAGCCATGCACGGGCAGTTTTCAAACAGAGCCCAATCGCGCAATCGTCTGGGCCGACCTCCATTGCCTCCCCCTCAAGCGGCGGTCACGGGTCACAAATCCGCGATGGCGTCGAAGTAGGCGAGGATGGCGTTGAGGGGACCGAGGCTGGCCGGGCAGAAGCCCTCGGCGTCAACTTCGCAGATGGAAACGATTTCGCCGAAGACGGAGCCGAATGAACCCGGGGCGATGAATAACATCCCGCCGAACGTCGGATCGCGGAAGGCGTAGTACGGCACGAGTTCGGATGGATCGCCCGAGGAGGGTGAGATCCCGTCAGCGGGGAGTTCGTATCGTACGCCGTCCACTTCCAAGCCCTGGAAATGCGGCGCATCCCCCACTTTCAAAGATTCGAAGAATTCCGGCGTCACCCGGATGGTCGCCAGGATCTCGTTGCTTTCCGCAATCTCCCCTTCCACCGCCAGGACGATCGACCCCTTCGACTCGTACCGGACGGGGAGCAGGTCCCGTGCGGACACGGGCTTGCGAAAAAGAGCGCCCAGATCGACCGCCATGAAGTCCGTGAGTGGGTTGAGTCCCATGAAGGCCAGGGGAATGTTGAGGTCTGCCATCGTGACGCGCGTCAGAGGTTCCCCCTGGATCGATGCGCGCACTTTTTCCAAGAACATCGGCAGTGCGTTCATGTTTCCCAGGAGTTCGGCGGACAATCGTATATTCCCCACACCGGGGAGTTTGAGGAGGTCGCCTTCGTCAACGCGGCCGCTGGCATTGACGTCGATCACCGCGATCGGACGCGGCGGATCCGAAACCGTCGTGAGTCCCGCGTTCAGGCCATCCACGAAGACCCGTCCATCCGCTCCGAGAAGCGCGTCCATCGCCTGAATCCAAATCCGTCGCGCCGAAGCGAATCGCACGGGGGTTTCCAGCGTCAGGAGTTGCGGATTCCGCTCCAGCACGGCGCCCAGCCCGCGGACTTTCGCGATGTCGCCCGGTTCCTGGAAGCTCACGGCCGAAAGGGCATCCAGAAAAGCCGGATCCAGCGGCACGTCCAGATTGTGAGCCATGACCATTTGGACGACACCGTCGAGAAGACCCACGATGGCCGAAAGAAATCGCACCTCCAGCGCCTGGTAGTCGCCGGAGAGATCGAACACCAAATCGCCCGCATCCCCTAACTGGAGCTGGAGTTTCGGCACATGAAATTGGAGCGAGTCGATCTCTTTCAATCCGAACAGGCGCCTTCTTGCGTCCATCAGGCCCGCGACCAGGTTCTCGGCGATGGATCGGATTCCCGCGCTCCCCTGCCTCCTTGGGGCTGACAGGATCGGCTCAGCCAGAGCAAAGGCAGTGGAGATCCTCGCGATGGCGATCCCGGCTCTCGCCTTCTCCCTCTCCGTTTCCACGAAGTCCAGTGCATCCGATGATAGAGCCGTTTGGAAGGCCCGCACGGCCGAGGTAGGATCGCCCTCGATCAGGGTGAATCCTTCCTCGACATTTCTCCGCGCGGCATCGGCCGCGAGGGATTGGCGAATCCAAACCATGCCCTGTTCATCCGCGGCGTCCCAATGCACGGTGCAGAATACGGGATACTCGCCGGGAGGCGGAGAAGGAATCGACACGGACTGCCCGGCTTCCATTACTCCTGTATCGAAACTGCGATCGGCAGCCGTAACCGAATGCGCCGCGCCCGCTTCGTTTTTCAGAACCAGAGGTGCGGCGGTTTCCGTTGAGAGGAATGAGAAAGACTGAGCCGCGGGTGGTTCAGGGGTGATGGTGGGTTCCGAGTTGCTGCAAGAAACGAAAAGGGCCGCAAAGCTTCCCAGAATCAGGGATGGGACGGAAAACAGCGCTCGGCCGGAAATTTTCGAGAAACGGATGGAGATGCTACCCGATCCGGCGGCGTGCCAGGAACCCGGCCAAGAGGATCAATCCCACCATGGAGCCCGCCATCGAGCCGCCGGTCGATCCAAAGCCGACTTGCGTGCATCCTCCGCCACCCCCGCCGCCGCCGGAGCCGCAGGCGGGGAGAGGATCTCCGGAGTTAAACATGCCGTCGTTGGATGTTGCGTCCACGCTGAAGGAATCGATGGTCGTGCCGTCCGGTTGGTAGGCCTTCGCCGTAACAACATTCCCAGATACCTGAACATATAAGTGGTTAAGCGTCTTTCTTGAAGTAACACTGTAAGAACATAAGCCCACGTCCCGAAGCGGCGCGCCGCCGCCCCCGCTGACTACGTAGGTCACACCGTTGATCGATTTCGTGCGCTCATAGTTGTGATCGTGGCCGTTGAATACCAGGTCCACGCCATGTTTCTGGAAGAGCGGCACGAGGTCCTGTTTCACGCCGCTGTCCTCACCGTGGTACCCCGAACTGAACGGTGGCTTGTGGAAGAAAACGAACAACGGACCCTTCCCCGCGCTGGCGGCCAGATCATTGTTGAGAAAAGCGTACTGGCTGCCGCCGGAGGCGAAATTCTGCTCCGTATTCACCGAAACAAAATGAGCGTTTCCGTAGTTGAAAGAGTACCAATCTTCCGTCCCGGACGCTGCGGTGGGCGTCACGAAGAACTTGCCGTAGAGGGACCCCGTGTCGTGGTTCCCCATCGTCGGAAACAGAGGCGATTTGCCGATCAGCGTCCGCTCGATGTCGAAAAAGTTCTGCCAATCGCCCGAGGACGTTCCGGTGGCCACGAAATCAGCCGAGTTCACAAGAAAGTCTGGCGACTGCCCGACGATCGCGTCGACCACCTTCTGATGATCGGAGTTCGAGCCGCCCGACTCGAAAATCGTTCCCTTGCGGTTGTCGCCGTAGACGACGAAGGAGAACGATTCGCCGGAAGCCGGCGCCGTGAAGAAGGTAAGATCGCTGCTCGCATCGCCCGAGGACGTGGTGACCTTGTAGTGGTACAAACTCGATGGAGCCAAGCCCGCAAGGCCCACTTCGATGACATCATTGTTGCTCACATCCGAAGCGGTCGCTGATTTTCCATACAAAGTATCGAGGCCGTAATTCACGGTGGCCGAGGACGCCCCCGATTCAACCACCACCACAACGGACGAGGAATTCACCGATTGGAGATACGGGCCCTTGCTGATGGCGCCCCATGCCACGAACGGAGTGAGAATACTGACCGCGGCCCCCAAACCTGCCGATGTAATCAGTCGAAACGATGCGATACGCATGCTTGGCTCCTTTCTAACAATCGAGGGGAAGCAAGTCAAGGACCAACATCGGATTCGACGCACGGGATCTTATGCGTTATCAACACATTGTCCGCAGGTCGGCCCAAGTCCCGCCTCGTGCATGTCAGAAATGACACTCTTTCTCCTTGACACACCACCCTTCTCCGGACTATCCGATGGAGATGCCCAAAGCCGCCAGAAAGAAAATCGGGAAGGTCGTTCTCGTCACGGGCACCTCCAGCGGGTTCGGACTGCTTGCCGCCATTGCGTTGGCGCGGCGCGGACACTGGGTCTTCGCTTCGATGCGCAATCCATCCAAGGCTGAGGCGCTCCGGGACGCCGCCACCCAGGCGGGGATCAAGATTGAAGAGAACGCCCCTCCACTGACCCTCGTTCCCCTCGACGTAACGCGAAACGATTCCATTCATCGCGCCGTGCACGATATCCTCGGCCGGGTGCATCGGCTGGACGTGGTCATCAACAATGCCGGAATCGGCCTCGGCGGCTTTTTCGAGGACATGGACGAAGCCGATCTGCGGGATGTGATGGAGACCAATTTCTTCGGCGCGGTGGCCTTGATTCGCGAAGTGGCCCCCATCATGCGCAAGCAGGGTTACGGGCGAATCATCAACGTCACCAGCATCGGCGGGCGCGTTCCTCTGCCCGGCATGACCGCCTACAGCGCGAGCAAGTTCGCGCTGGAGGGGCTGAGCGAATCGCTCCGTTACGAACTGAAGCCCTTCGGCGTGGAGGTCGTGTTGGTAGAGCCGGGCACCTTCAAAACGGACATTTTCACTTCCAATCGCCGCATGGCCAGGCACGCCGAGAGTCCGACCAGTCCTTACAAGGCCGTCACCGAAAAAGTGCTTATGAAGGTTTACGAGCGTGTGGAGAAGCTGGGCGGCGACCCCCAGCGTGTGGCCGATCGGATCGCTCGCGTAGTGGAGGCCCGCTCCACCCGCCTCCGCTACACCGTGGGGCTGGATGCCAAGACCGAGGCATTTCTCCGGTGGCTCCTCCCATCGTCCGTGCCCGATCTCATTGCCGGGCGGGTTCTACGATCGTTTGGTTTGGGAAGAAAGACGCACCCATAAAGGGTGCGCCTACCGCAGGCAGCGCGCCTCCATTCCGGTAGCCGCGGGCTTCAGCCCGCGAAAAGGTTGACAATCCCGACTCCCGCCGTATCATGGGCCCATAGAGCGCTGGGGGTGCCTGTCGGAACAGAAAACCGGCGAGCTGAGAACGAGACTCCGGAAGCCTGATCAGGGTCATGCCTGCGAAGGTAAGCGCCGACGCCACTAGAACTCCCCCCGCGCGATGAACCATGGCCTTGGGCCAGGAGGATTCGCCATGAAAGCAAACGTGACCGCCAACGGCAATCGTACGCAAATGCACTCTGCCCGCAAGGGGGAGATGACTCCCGAGATGAAATTCGTCGCCGAGCACGAGGGACTGGACACCGAGTTGGTCCGCTCCGAGGTGGCGCGGGGCCGGATGATCATCCCCGCCAATGTGAATCACCTTGCCCGCAAGCTCCGACCGATCGGGATCGGCATCGCGGCCTCCACCAAGATCAACGCCAACATCGGCAACTCGGCCATCACGTCCGACGTGGGACAGGAGATCGAGAAACTCCACACGGCCGTGCACCTCGGTTCGGACACCGTGATGGACCTCAGCACCGGCGGCGACATCGACGGGATTCGCAAGGCGATCGTTGCCGAAAGCCCCGTGCCCGTCGGAACCGTGCCGATCTACCAGTCCATCGCCAACGCGCGTGGCCGACTCGAAGACCTCACGGAAGACGATCTCATCGGCATGATCGAGCATCAGGCGAAGCAGGGCGTGGACTATTTCACCATTCATGCCGGCGTCCTGCGGAAGTATCTCCCACTCACCCAGCATCGCATCACCGGCATCGTCAGCCGCGGCGGCGCGCTCATGGCCCAGTGGATGATGATGCACGACAAGGAGAATCCCTTCTACACCCACTTCGAGGCGCTCTGCGAGATCATGAAACAATATGATGTGTCCTTTTCGCTCGGCGACGGCCTGCGTCCCGGTTGCCTGGCGGACGCAAACGACGAGGCCCAATTCGCCGAACTTGGCACACTCGGAGAACTCACCCTGAAGGCATGGGAACACGACGTGCAGGTCATGATCGAAGGTCCCGGCCATATCCCGTTCGACAAGGTGGCCATGAACGTCGAGATGGAGCAGAAGCTCTGTCACGAGGCGCCGTTCTACGTTCTCGGCCCACTCGTCACCGACATTGCGCCTGGATACGATCACATCACCTCGGCCATCGGCGCAACGATGGCCGGATACGCCGGCGCCGCCCTCCTCTGCTACGTCACTCCAAAGGAACACCTTGGGCTACCGGACGTGGAGGACGTTCGGCAGGGCGTGATCGCGTACAAGATTGCGGCTCACGCGGCGGACGTCGCCCGCGGCCGAAAAGGGGCGAGGAAGCGGGATGACGAAATCTCCAAGGCGCGATTCGAATTCGACTGGGAAAAACAGTTCGCACTTTCGCTGGATCCCGATCGGGCACGCAAAATGCACGATGAGACGCTCCCGCACGAAGCCTTCAAAACAGCGGAGTTCTGCTCCATGTGCGGGCCGTCCTTCTGCTCCATGCACGTGACCAACGAGGTCCGCTCCCTCATGGGCGAGGCGACGAACGCCGGACCCGCCGCGCCCGCGTCGACCACCTGAGTGGACACCTTTCCCGCCGCGCCTGATGCGGGCACCCCCTCCCTTCTGCTGAGCGGCAGGGACGGCGATCAGAATGGTCAGGGGGTCCACGCGCCGCCCCCGTGGGACTCGCCCGCTCCGATCGACCCCTCCGGGCCAAAGGGATCGTCCTTCGTTCGCCGAACCTGGGAGGACTGGGCCGGCGCCCTCTTCTCGCCGCGCGTGTTCTTCCGGGACCTGCGGAGCCGCACCTCCATCAAGCAGGCGCTGGTCTTTGGGATTGTCTTGAATGCCGCCGGGTCTCTGCTCTCCTTCCCCGTCTCGCTCCTTCGGTGGAAGAGTTCATTGGCCATGCTGGAACAAGACGGCCTAAGCCGCTTCTCGTTTCTTCGGCAGATGCTCCAAACGGCTGATTCGGACTCCTTCCTCAAGCTCGGCGCCTATCTGTATCACGGCGGCTCGATCCTGCTCTCGCCGATCACCGTTCCCCTCTTCTATCTCGGGCTTGCGATGACCTTCATTCATCCCACGGCCCGCCTCCTTGGAGGAAAGGGAACGTTTGTCCAGACCGTGATCGCCCTGACCTACACCAGCGCCACCCAGCCCCTACTGCTCCTCGGAATTCTTCCCTTCTTCGGATATGGGGCCTATCTTTTCTATACGACCCTTCTCGCGACGATCGCCGTGCGCGAGGCGCATCAATTCTCCACGGGCCAGTCCCTCGTCTCCCTCGGGCTCGGAGGCGTGGTGGCTCCGTTCGTCCTACTCATCATCACGCTCGTCCTTGTCGTGCTTCTCATCACCGGCGGCTCCGCCGGGCAGCTTCTGGAAACCTTCCAAGCCGCATGACGCACCCGCCGCACCGGGTCAATGCTGAATGTTGACAAACCCAGACTGGAGAATGTCAACATTCAGCATTGACCCCAAATGGCTCGCGATGCTGCTCGCCGTCGCAGTGATGTCATGCAGCGGAGGAACCGACTCCTCATTCTCGCCCGGACTCGCCCGGAAACTGGCCGAGGATCTAGGAGAGACTCCGCTCGATTATTCCGATCCCGCGAAATGGGCGTGCACGGCGGACCGGAAGGACGATGTGTGCGATGTGAACTACACGGACACCCGAATCGAAGCCGATGGATCCACGACCCATCAACCGGCGGCGCCGGACCCTTCGGCACCCATCGATTGCTTCTACATCTATCCCACAGTGGATTGGAGTTTCACGACGGGCAATCACGACGATTTGTCGGAAGTACGTCTCCCCGAGCTCACGGTACAAACCCAGGCAGGACGATTCTCGGAAGTCTGCCGCGTGTTCGCCCCGTACTACCGGCAGGCCACCATCGCCAGCTACGCCCTCACCAATGCGGAGGGCGAACGTATCTTCCGGAAAGCGTTCATGGACGTGGCCACGGCCTTCGAGTACTACCTCGACCACTGGAACAACGGCCGACCGATGGTCCTCATGGGCCACTCGCAGGGGGCGCAAATGACTTCCTACCTCCTCCACCTCTATTTCGACGGTGCGGACAACAAACTGAGGACAAAACTTCTCCTCGCGCTGCCCATCGGCTTCAATGTCTTCACACCGACCGGTCAATTCGTCGGGGGATCATTTTCGGACATCCCGTTGTGCACGTCCTCGGACCAAACCGGTTGCGTCATTCACTACCGGTCGTTTCCAGAGGGGTATGAGTTTCCGCGCCGCACGGCCATCGGGGGCAGCATCGATGAACTTCTGGGGTCCATGGGCTATCTTTATCGCTCCTATTCGGCGGGAGATGTCGTCTCGTGCGTGAATCCCTCGAGCGAATCTGCCGGCCCGACGGATGTCGTGATGGACGGCAACGGGAAGACGCAGCCTTCGAATGACGCGCGGATTCTCGAGGGGACTTTCCTGATGGGGTTGTTCACATCCCCGGGGGCGAGCCCCACGGCCGTCCAGTCCGCCCAACATCTGCCCGGCCGCTACACGGCTACTTGCCGAAAAGAGCCGGACGGCGACGCCTATCTTGCTATCGGCCTTCGCGAACGGTCAGGCACAATCGACGTCCGAGGGGACCCCCTCAGCACGTCGCAATCCCTCGGCAGCCTCGGACTGCATCTTTACGATTTCAACCTCGCCCTCGGAGACCTGATCATGCAGGTGCGCGTCCGCTCCGCCGCATTCAGCCGTTAGCACCCATCACCCTCCGGACTTCGGCTCCAGCATGCCCTCCAGCGGGCTGGAAGCCGTGGCGTAGAGTCGGCGGGGAATTCGACCCGCCCGATAGGCGAGCCGCCCGGCCTCGGCGGCGAGTCGCATCGCGCGCGCCATCTGTACGGGATGCTCGGCACCCGCAACTGCCGAATTCATAAGCACGCCGTCCGCTCCGAGTTCCATCGCCACGGCCACATCGGACGCCGTCCCCACACCCGCATCCACGATAAGCGGCACTTTCACCAGGTCCCGTATGATTTGAAGGTTGTACGGATTGCGGATGCCCATGCCGGAACCGATGGGAGCGCCCAACGGCATCACCGCCGCGCATCCCATGTCCGCGAGCTTCCGGCACGTAATGGGATCGTCGTTGCAATAGGGAAGCACAACGAAACCCTCGGCCAGAAGGGTCTGTGCCGCCTTCAGCAGCTCGGGCACATCGGGGAATAAGGTCTCGTCGTCCCCGATGACCTCGAGTTTCACCCAGTGGGTGGTGAGTGCTTCCCTCGCGAGCTGCGCCGTGAGGACGGCTTCCTTCGCCGTGTAGCAACCGGCCGTATTCGGCAGGATGAAATACCGGGATCGATCGAGGAGTTTCAGCACGCTTTCATCGGAGGAATCCTTCAGGTTGAGGCGGCGAATCGCCACGGTCACCATTTCCGTTCCACTCGCTTCCAGAGCTTCGAGCATGACGCGAGGGCTGGGGTATCGCGCCGTCCCCAGAATCAATCGCGACCGGAAGTCGCGGTCGGCGATATGCAGGGTATCACCCCTGTCCATGTCTTGCCCCGGAGCCATGCGCCTAGCCCCCCTGGACGGGGCGGACAATCTCGATCCGATCGCCCATTTGAATCCGCAGAGAACCCCATCGCCCTTTCGGAATCACTTCGTCGTTCACGGCGACGGCCGTTCCCGATTGCTCGGGGGAGAGTTGGAGATTCCGGATTACATCCGACAGGACGGCATTCTCATCTACCGACACCATCTCACCGTTCACGGAAACGTCCATGACCCCGCCCTCATGAATCCAGACGGCGGTTCGCGAACCGCATCGGCGAGAACGGCCGGAGTACATCCGGGCAGCGGCCGGTCGTCAGCAGTTCGCTCATCGCGTAAGCCGTGATAGGAGTGAGCAGGATCCCATGCCGGTAATGACCGGTGGCATAAAAGAGTCCCTGTACGTCCGTGCCGCCAAGCAAGGGCGCGTGGTCTCTGCTCCCCGGCCTCAGCCCGACCTGAATCTCCTCCAGATGCAGCTCATAGATCGCGGGCATGGCCTCCCATGCCCGTTGGAGCAGTTTCATGATCGGCCCGGCCGTGGGGAGTGTGTCGAATCCCATCTCCTCACTGGTTGCACCGACCATCAGGCGGCCATCGTCCTTCGGCGCCAGGTAGACGTCCGGTGCCCGGACGGCATGTTTGGGCCGGCACGCGTCGGACATCCTGAGTGTGAGAATCTGACCTTTAACCGGGCGGACGGCCGGCGCGATGGCCGTGGGAATCCCCGCGATGTCGCGCGACCAGCAACCTGCGGCCACGACAACGGTCTCCGCCTCCATCATTTCCTCGCCGGCGCGAACCCCTCGCACGCGACCGTTCCTGATCGAGATCGATCGGACCGGAGTCTCCTCATGAATTTTCCCCCCTCGTGACTTTACGCCGCGGATCAAGGCCTCGACCATCGCCCGGTTATTGACCTGGGCGTCACCCGGCATCCACACGGCGGCGCAGGTCCGCGGAGATAGAAGCGGCTCCCGCTCGCGCGCCACCGCTCCGTCCAGCCACTCTGCGGCCAGTCCCACCCTCTCGCGGAATCGCATCAACCGCCGCAGCCGTTCGACATCATCGCGGTTGAGACCGATCATCAGGCTCCCGCTGCGATCCATCGCCACCTTCCTTCCCGAATCCTCTTCCAACTCCTGGATACACTGCGGGTACAAACGGAGGCTTGCCTCGGTGAGGCGCAGGAGGTCTTCCTCTTCAAATCCCGCCTCTGCGCCCGGGGCCAGCATCCCGGCGGCCACCCAACTCGCGCCACGACCCGCCCGGTCGCGTTCGAGAATTTCAACGGATCGGCCCCGACGCGCGAGCTGCCAGCCGAGGGAGAGGCCGACGATTCCGCCTCCGACGATCACGATCCTCTCATGCTCCACGATGGTGCCCCCAGTCATTGCGCACGGCTGAGCCGATGCCTCGCTCGCCCTTCGACGGGCTCAGGGTGAGCGGGTTATTTCCGCTCATGGTGATCCCGTCGACCAAGCGGTTCAGAATTCGATTCGCAGGACGGCGCCGTAGGTGTCCCGCGTCATCAACGGCGCCAGGCGCAGTCCGTATTCCTCCCGCCGATCCGGCGGCCCCTCGGAGTACCTTCGCACGGCGTCGTCAATATCGAACCAATCATAGATCGTCAGAGCGGTCCAGCCAACCCCCCCCAGCAGGATGGCCATGGACTCCCCTGGCCTAAGCGAACGGTCTTCATCCTTCGCACCCGCAGCGGCGCCCGCGGCCACGCCCATCGCCAGGAACCGGAACATTGAGAATAAGAACGCATGCTCGTATTCCTCGCAGTAGACATGCCCCATGGACGGCGCTACCCCCAATCCCGCCGCGCCGAGCACCGTGCCCATAGCCTGGGCATTCGCGTTGTCTTGCGATTTTCCGAAAAAGTACAAACCGGCCCCGCCGCCGCCGACGATCAGAGTGGATCCGATACCCAGAAAACGAGCCGTCCCCACGCTCTTTGTTCGGGGCTCCTGGGCGGCCGCCGGACCGACGTGGGTCCCGACCAAGGCGAGAACGACGGTCGTCAGGGTTCCAAATCTACACCAGAATGGCATGTGGCTATGCTTCCCGGCTCCCATGCGGCGGGCAGTCTACCATAGATGACCCAAAAACATGATTGAAAAACGCTGGAACGACGCTGACAGGAAGGAACGATCCGCGTTCGTCTTGTGGACCCCCCGTGGCCATGTTAGCGTTGTGGAATGATTCGGGGGCACGCCACCGAAGAAGGCACCGCCGCGTATGCGCGCACACACACGGCCACGGGGAATGGGTTTCGTTCCTTCGGCAAGACCGGTCTGACCACCGGGCCGGTGGGATTTGGGGGATACCGCATCCATCCATCGGACGAAACTCACGCCGAAGCCCTCTCCGCCGCTCTCTTGCGAGGTTCCAACCTCATCGATACCTCCAGCAATTACACCGACGGCGGCAGTGAGACGCTCATCGGTCACGTACTCCAGGAGTTGATCTCAAAAGACAAGCTCAAGCGGGAACAGGTCGTCGTCGTTTCCAAAGTCGGCTACATGCAGGGAGAAAACCTGCGCGTGGCGGAAGAACGCGAGAAGGCCGGCAGGCCCTTCCCGGAAGTCGTTCCCTACATGGATGGCTGCTGGCATTGTCTCCATCCGGATTTCCTGGAGGATCAACTTCAACGTTCGCTGGCGCGGCTCGGTCTGGACTGCATCGACGTCTACCTGCTCCACAATCCCGAATACTATCTGGGTTACGCGCGGAAAAAGCAGCCCGATTCGATCGCGACGCTCCGAAAGGAGTACTATCGGCGGATTCGGCAGGCATTCGAATGGCTCGATCAACAGGCGCGGGCGGGTCGCATCTCCGGCTACGGGATTTCTTCCAACACATTCCCTTCCGCGGCGGATGATCCGGAAGCCACCTCCCTGGAAGACATCCTCAAGGCCGCCGGCGAAATGGGCCCCTCCTCGCATTTCACCGCGCTGCAACTGCCCATGAATCTGTTTGAATCTGGCGGATGGACCCGCAAGAATCAACGCTCAGGCACGGTGAGCGTTCTGGAACTTGCCCGTGAGAACGGCATCGGGGTCTTGATCAACCGCCCGCTGAACGCAATCACGGGAAACGCCATGATTCGTCTCGCGGATTTCCCGACGGAGGACGAGGCGCTCACTCAAAATCGAATTCAGAAGGCTCTCCAGTCCGTCGTTGCGTTGGAGCAGGAGTTTTCCGCCACGGTATGGCCCCAGGTCGCCGCGATGGGCATCGACGAGCGGGCGTCGACAGCCTTCTCCCTCGCCGGCGAGCTGAAGGACCACTATGCTTCCTTCGAGAACTTGGAGCACTGGACGCACGTGGCCGAATCGATGGTCTGGCCGCGGTTTTCGCAGTTGGCGGGGTACCTCGATCAGGCCACCCGGGGCCATGCGGGCTGGCGCGAGTGGGCACGTCGGTACGGACGCGCTCTGGGCGATCTGACCGAAGCCATCTCTCAGCTCTATTCCAGCCGCGCGCAAGTCCGCTCCGTGCGCATCACCCAGGAGCTGGAGGATCTCGATCCCGAGACCAAAACCTCTTCGACCCTCTCTCAAAAAGCGATTCGCGCCCTCACTTCCATGCCGGGAGTCTCGTGCGTTCTCGTGGGAATGCGAAGGCCGGCCTACGTGACCGATAGTCTGACCGTTCTCTCCCAGCCACCCTTCCATCTGCCCGCGAAGCTCTTCGAGCAAAGCGATCGGGTTGCGCGGGCCGCGATGGCGGCTTAAAACATCTTCCGAGGCTGACGATGGACGACGATCTGGAAAAGAAACGGGCCTTGGAGCTCTGGAATGAGGGTTTACGCGCCCAGATGGAGGGTAACATCGAGAAGGCCATCGAGCTCTACACCCGATCCATCGAGATTCATGCCACGGCCGAGGCGTACACCTTCAGGGGATGGGCCTACAGCTTTCAGAACCGCGTGGACGAGGCGATTGAGGAATGCAAGAGAGCCATCGAAGTCGATCCGACGTTTGGGAATCCTTACAACGACATCGGATCCTACCTAGTTCACAAGGGCAAGAACGACGAGGCCATTGAGTGGTTTGAAAAAGCGAAACTCGCGCCGCGCTACGACCCGAAACATTTCCCCTACATGAATCTCGGGCGCCTCTTCGCGGCGAAGGGCATGATCCTCCGCGCCATCAAGGAATTTGAGGAAGCCCTCAAGATCCAGCCCCGCGAGCCCACCTGCATGAAGGCCCTCCGCGAACTCAAAGCCGGACTGAACTGAATAGGGGACATTCTACTTTTCCGCCGAAATCCTATTTCGCTGCACCTCCTGGAGGGTGGGTTACCGCCGAAGCTTCATTGCTCGGTTCAGATCGCCCTCCACGATTGGCGTAGTAAACGCGATACGTGTAGCGCGTGTTTGCTCTCAGTCCGGAGTCCTCGTGCTTGTTGGTGCCTGGATCGAGAAGCGCGATCTCCGCAAAATCGGAACCCACTTCCCGCCGCTCCACGCCGGTCTTGTGGGTCACCCCCTCGCGATTTCGCCATTCAAGAGCAACTGACGTGGCGTTCAAGGGCGATGCGGTCAACATGCCGGGCCAATCCAAGGGCGCGGGTGCAAAAGTGCATCGTGCGCTCTCACATATCTCTTTCCCGGGGAGCGAGGCACAACTGGCGATTTCGTGGCATTCACAGCCGCTCTCCCTCCATCCCTTTTCCCATCCTTCAATTCGGACCAACTCCGAGCGACGTGTTCCATGGGGGCATAAGCAAGGATCGCCCACCGTCACTCAATCGGCATCTTCGGCACAGGACACCTCCTGGGAAAGGACGATTTCTTTTCGGATCGTTTCCAATCCCTGATCGCAGGCTTCCTGTCGTCGAATCTCCTCCTCGAGCTCCTCCTGTGTCATGCGGTGGATCGTGCTCGCACGCGAGAAACCATCCCTGACTCCTCCCCGTTCTCCACCACGCACGCCGGTATCCTCATCTCCCGTGGCAGCCTTGCAAGCGCGTGCTCCTGAAGTGCTGTCTTCGGCAATGAGATACTACGGCTCCACCTCGGCGATCACGTTTTCGTGTCCTGAGCCACAGCCAAGCAGAAGACACAATCCGACCAACCAGTTGAATGGGTTGGCTTTGGGCTGGTGCCTTCGGGGTGCATCAGGTGTCATCTGTCTAATTCCCCCGAATCGATCCTCATGGACCGAGGATACGCCTTTCGGGAAAGCGAATCCAGAAAAGGGGACACTCTACTTTTCCGAGAAGCTCCCCGGACGGCGCTTCAGCCCCGGCGCAGGCTTTGCCACAGAATTTCCCGGGCTAGCGTTTGATACTTGGTTCCCGCCTGCCGGGCGGCCTTCTTGAGATGCCGGATGAGCGTCTTGTCCAGCCGCAACGTCACCGGAAAACGCTCTCCGGATTTCTCTCTGAAGTCTCTCAGGACCTCGCTGAGGGAAACCCGTCGCCACGTGCCGTAATCAAGGGGATCGTGCTCATCCCAGAAATCGCTCTCTTCTTCAACGGACCGGAACCGAGGCATCTGCTTCGGGCCCCGAACGATATCTTTTTCCTTCATTTCTTCCTCCGGTTTTTGTTGTAGAGCCGCCTTTGCCTCTCAGACATGTCGCGTGCCGTGATCACCTTGGCCCTGCCCGGCGCTACGTGGATGTAGACAGTCATGAGGAACCGCCCCGACGACGTGCGGCCGAGCCCCTGTACCTCTTTTCCCCACACTGATTGTGCTCTCCGCTACCGGCGGAGGTTGATGATTTCCTGGGTGAGGGAGTCGTTGACGGTGAGGAGGCGGAGGTTGGCGCGGTAGCCGCCCTGAGTGCGAAGCATCTGAACGAGTTCCGTCGAGAGATCGACGTTTGAAGTTTCCAACGCACCGGAATAAATCGAACCGGCGCCTCGCGTACCCGGAGTTCCAAGCAGCGCCTGACCGGACTCCGGGGTCGCGGCAAAGAGATTTTCACCGAGCGGGCTGAGTCCCGTCGGACTTGCAAAGGTCGCCACGGCCACACGCGCAACGGGCGACGACTGGCCGTTGGCGTAAAGCGCAAACACGGTTCCACTCGTATCCACCCTGGTTCCCATCACGGCGCCGTATCCCGATCCATCGCCACTGATCCCATTCACCACGCTGTCCGCGGCGTACTGGGTGGCGCCAACCGTTCCTGTTCCTCCACTGGACACGGGGTTTCCAAATGAGAAACTGACGTCCTGGCTCTTCGCTCCCGAGAACACAAAGGTCGAATCCGCGGTATTCGAATCGTAGAGGCGTCCGTCGTTCGTAAATCTCAGCGTTCCGTTGGCCTGCACCGTGGGCGTACCGCTCTCAGAGGTCACGCCATACCATTCCCATCGAGCCACCTGCGAGGATACTCCCGTCGTCGGGTCCGTCACCGTGTCAGTCCCGGCCTTCCGGAAATGCATTTCCACGGCATGGGGATTCCCCAGCGAATCGACCACCGTGGCCGACGTGGAGAAATTGGCCGTGTTCGGCGCATCGTTCACGTCGAATGCGGCCTTGATTTCTGAGTTGGAATCGAGATTGGCCGAAAACTCGATTTTGGTGGTCGCTCGAACACTGCCCGCCGCCGATGGCAATTGGATGTCTCCGGCCGCCCCCTGGAGCGCCCCGCTACCCGAATTAACCTGGAATCCCTGAACACGCCTCCCGCCTGAATCCACAAGGAAGCCATCCCGATTGAAATGGAACGACCCCGAGCGGGTGTACGAAAGCCCGCTCCCGGATTCGCGGACCGCGAAAAACCCATTGCCGGCCAGCGCCATATGCGTGGGAATCCCCGTCGACTCGATCGCGCCTCCACCGATCTCCGCGGCCACGCGCCCCACATCCACCCCAAGGTTGCTCGGCATTTCACGCAGATCCACTCTCGACCGGCTGAACCCGGAGGTATTCATATTGGCGATATTGTTGGAGGTCACGGACAACTGGCGCATTAGGCTCGACATGGCCGACAGCGCGATGGATGACCCCGGGCCTCCGATCATGGACTCACTTTCCCTTTCACTTCCCCCATAGACATCAGGATACCGTCCCCTTTTGAATTTGTCATCGGAATCTTCACGACTAACTTGAGATTGTGACCCGGATCACCCCCCCCTCGACCCCTGTGCGCGTTGACGCCACGGAGCGAATCGGGCACGATGACCGCCAGTGACAATGAAGACCTTCCCGGTCCACTTCTGGGCCTTCACCGCTGCTAGCCTCAGCATGGGAACGTGTGGCACCGAATCGACGCCCGCAACCCCCGTCGTGGAGTACATCGCTCAGGATGCAGATTTCGATTGCATGTTGAATTGGGATAGGGTCGGAAAGTTCCGCATCATCAACCGGCTTGGAATGCAGGCGGAGGCCTTGGCCGTCGCCCGCGGAGACAAGAAAGGGCCCTTTCCCGTCGGCACGATCATCCAACTCGTACCCGTGGAGGCGATGGTCAAACGCGGCCGCGGCTTCGCCCCCGAGGCAAACGACTGGGAATTCTTCTTCCTCGATCCCAAGATCGACACCGAAGGCAACCCGGTGGGCAAGACGATCCAGACCCGCGGCGCCCGGGAAACGATCAATCGGTTTGGAGGAAATTGTTTCGACTGCCACGTGAAGGCGCAGTCGTTCGATTTCATCTGTGGGACCGATCATGGGTGCGATCCCATTCCGTTGGCCGAGGCGCCGCTCATCGACGGATTCCAGACCGCCGACCCCTCCTGCCCCCACTGAAGAACGGGGCCCGTCGGCCCGTCCACCCTTCGACAGGCTCGGGTGAGCGGCATTTTCCGCTCATGCTGAGCGCCGTCGAAGCAGGAGCGGCCTGCCTACTCTCCCGCCGGCAGCCCCTCTTCTTCCGGAGACGGGGGAACAGGCCGGGAGCGCTCGGCGGAAGTATCCCGGTAGTCCGGTGGCACCTCAAAGATCTCGGTCCCGATTGGGATCTCTTGGATGCTCGTGATCTCGGTCACCGCATTCTCTTCATCCACATAGGACATCAGAAAGCCCTCCGTACGGAGGTCCACCTGCGTGATCACACTCGGCCCCCGCGCCTTTTCAATTCTCTCGCCCACCGCCCGGTAGAGTTTGAGCAGGGGCTTCGGAAGATCCTTCGAGTAGCAGACTTTGCCGAATGCCTCACCCGAAACAACCACCTCGTATTCCGAGCACGCATAAGTGGAAACTTTTCGCTTCGTCCCCAGGGGACGCAGGCTCAGGCCTTCATTCCGACCGCCGAACTCACCGATAATCTGGTCCCGGTCTTCCGTGAGCGGTGTGAAGTACGCCGTTTTCCGGACGTGGTCGACATTCGAGATTCGCCCTTCCCGAAGATTCCAGATCTCGGTTTTGTCCACTCGGAGCGTGCCGTCGGTCGGCGAAGGCTCGCCGGACATGTTCACGCGGATCCGGTCGGCTTGCAGATAGAGCTCGATCTTGAACACCTGCTCCTCGAATTGGCTTTTCTGGACGAGGAGCCACGCCTTCTCCTTCGGCCGGACGGAACTGGGTGCTCCCTGGGCGGCTTTCTCATCCGCGTAGGCCGCCTCCTCGCCCAGGAGGAGGGTGAGGACGATCAGGCAGGTCGCGAACACGGGGGCCGACTCAAACGGTGCGGATTTCGCCACGGGCTTCCACCTCGTACGGGTTCTCAAGATATGCCGTGCGGCGATCGCGGAACCGGAGCCAGTTGCGAACGAAAAACCACATGTACTTCGGCCACATCTTGAACCCCTCCCGCTCAAACTGCAATATGTGCACACGTTCGTGTTCAAGCACCTTTTCCGGCAGAGGCAACACGTAGGCGAACACCTTTCGACCCATCGTGACCGCCACCCGGCCCGGCACGAACCACGCCGAGACCCGGCCCACGATTCTCCAAGGCACACCCTGCGTCACGACACGAATTTCGCGTTTTTCATCCATCTTCATTGCGCGCACCGACCCCGCATGTTAGACTTCAAACCCTCAGCCATGCAATCGGTCGGGAGGAGACCCGGGCGTTCGCGCTCTGCCCAGCAAACCGCCATCGGTCGGTACGAGATTCTCGAACGGATCGGATTCGGCGGCATGGCCGAAGTCTACAAGGCTCGCCTCCGCACCGACCGCGGCGCCGAGAAGATCGTGGCCGTCAAGAAGATCCTGCCGCAGTGGGCCGACGACGACCAACTTCGCAACATGTTCCTTCACGAAGTCAAAGTCGCCTTTTCCCTCTCCCACAAGAACATTGTCTCGGTTTTCGACCAAGGGGAAGCGGACGGCTACCACTATCTCGTCATGGACTACGTCGAGGGCAAGGACCTCGGCCAAGTGCTCCGTGCCCTGGGTCATTTGCGAAACCGCATCCCGGAGCCGTTGGCGGTGTTCATCGTCGCCGAGATCGCTGCCGCATTGGAGTACGCCCACACGAAGCAGGACCGCATGGGCCGCCGCCTGAATATCATCCATCGCGATGTGAGTCCCTCCAACATCTACATCTCCTGCGAAGGAGAGGCCAAACTCGGCGATTTTGGAATTGCGAAAATAGCCGTCAATCCACAGACTTCCGTACATATCCTTAAGGGTAAATGGAGCTACATGTCGCCCGAGCAGGCGCGTGGCGAGGACATCGACCACCGTTCGGATCTCTACTCCCTTGGGCTCGTTTTCTACGAATTGCTTTGCGGTCGAAAGTGCTTCTCCGATGAAAACGAGATGAAGATTCTCGAGAAGGCTCGCCGCGCGGATCTTCCGAACTTCAAGGAAAGCGGGATTCCGGAAGGACTCCTCCCCATCGTCAGCAAGGCGCTGGAGGCCAACCCCGAGGAGCGATACGCCTCGGCAGCCGGGTTGGAGGACGAGTTGAGACGGTTCCTCCATCGCTTCGGATCGGAGCGGTGGGAACGCCGGCTGGGCGCCGTTGTCAGCGAGTTGTTCCCGGCCCAAGCCCAAACCGGATCGAAAGATGATGAGCAAGAGGAAACCGAGGAGAAACAGACCAAGGTGATTCCGGGTGCCGAGTCGCCTTCCCCACGCCCCTGGCGGACGCCTGTCTTCGTGGCCGCGGGCGCCCTGCTGGGGATCTCCACGGCCGTGGCCGCGCTACGGTTGTTTCGCGAGCAGGAAATCCAGACGGTGGTCGTGGCTCCCCAGAAGTCGCCCTCGGCCGCTGCCGAGCCGAGCGCTCCCCACCCGCCCTCTCTGGCACCCGACTCAACCACACCGGCGACCGCTTCCTCAGCCGGATCCAAGACCGTCCCCGCGGCAGTGGGCACCAGCCTCCACACGCAGGCCGAGCCCGCGGCCCATGGATTCCTGAATCTTAGCTCCACCCCATGGGCCAACGTCACCATCGACGGGAGGCCGGTGGACGCGACCACTCCTTTGATCCACTACAAGCTCGCAGCCGGCCGTCATGAAATCCAGTTGAGCAATCCGTACACCCCGATGAAGAAGTCCCTCAAGGTGGACATCCGCGAGGGCGAGACCCAGAACCTGGTCGTCGATCTCCAACTGAACCGCTGATTCGCTCCATGGACCTCACCCCGGACACCGTCACCAAGCTCATCTACCTCGGGGAGAAGCCCACCAAGCTGGTCTACCGAAAACTCCTCTTCCGCATTCTGAAGGGCCCCGAGAAAGGACGGAAATTTGTATCCGATCGGGATCAGATCCGCATCGGCTCGGCGCCGGACAACCAACTCGTGCTGGCCGACGACACGATCTCGCGCCACCACGCGGAGATCCGGCTCGATCCCAAGGGATTTCTCGTGCGGGACCTCGGGAGCACCAACGGCACGTTCGTCAATGGCGTACAGGTCAACGAGGCCTATGTCCCTGCCCATTCGACGCTGACCATCGGCGCCACTCACTTCACCTTTGAGCCGCTCAAAGACCGCGTTGAGGTCGACATCAGCGAGAAGACCGTTTTCGGCGAACTGGTCGGGATCAGCGTCCTTCTCCGCCGAAGCTTCGCCTTGTTGGAGAAAGTAGCCGGGAAGGATGTAACGGTGCTCATCGAGGGCGAAACGGGCACCGGAAAAGACCTCGCGGCCCGCGCCATTCATCAATCCGGCCCCCGCAAATCCGGTCCTTTCGTGGTCTTCGACGGCGGCTCCGTGCCCAAAAACCTGGCCGAGAGCGAATTGTTCGGCCACGTTCGAGGCTCCTTTACGGGGGCACACTCCGACAAAATCGGCGCCGTCGAGCAGGCGCACCGGGGAACACTGTTTCTCGATGAGATCGGCGAACTGGATCTGGAACTCCAACCCAAGCTCCTCCGCGCCCTGGAACAGCGCGAGGTGAAGAAAGTCGGTTCCACCACGATGGCACACGTGGACGTCCGTTTCATCGCCGCCACGAACAAGAACCTGGAGGAGGAAGTCGAGAAGAATCGATTCCGGAAGGATCTTTTCTATCGGCTGAACACCATTCGTATCACGATGCCTCCGCTCCGGGAGCGGCGCGAGGATGTTCCCGTACTTATCGACAAGTTCCTCAAGGAGTTCAACGCCCCTCCCGACTACCGGCTACCTCCCGAAGCCGTTCCCCTCTTCCAATCGTACAGTTGGCCCGGCAATGTGAGGGAGCTCCGGAACACCGTTCAGAAGATGCTTGTTTTTTCAGATCCCCGGGAAGCCCTTACACCGCGCGAAGAGGCGCCCGCTGGAGAAGTGGACCTCTCCGTCCCCTTCAAAGAAGCCAAACATGAAGTTCTCGTGCAATTCGAACGCCGGTATCTCTCCCAGCTCCTTTCTGAAAAGGGCTACAATGTCTCGGAATCCGCGCGATCGGCCGGCATCGACCGGAAGTATCTTGAGCGGATGGTGAAGAAACTGAATCTAAAATAGAGCCCCGCCGAGCGGGACAAGCCATCAGCTGTCAGCGGTCAGCTCTCAGCCAGGAACCGGCCTTCTCTGCAGCGGACGACTGAGCGCTGAATGCCGAACGCTTGATCGACTACTTCTCCACCCGGATCGTCACCACTTCCTGACGAAACGCATCCACCACGAAGGGGGTCGCGGCACCCGTCAGGGCCACGCCCACGACCGTCGGCCAGAACCACTTTTTCCGGATGATGGAGGCGAAGGCGAGCGGCGGTTTTTCACCGCGATGCCACTGGAGTATCCGTTGGACCACGCGCTCCAATTCCGGGTTGTTCTTTCCGAATTCTTCCTGGTCGTCCGCTCCTGAAAGTTCGATCGGATCACCGATGGCGATTCCCTTCCCCTCCCGATAAAGGGCCCACGCCAGCCTCCAATGCTCCCCGCTCGATTCAACCTTCGCCATGCATACCGTGTTCACGCCCAAGAGGCCGGCCACCCGCTGAAAGGGAACGGCCGACACGGTGGGTTGGGAAAAAAACTCTTTAACCGTTGAAGCCACCATTTCGGAGCCTTGACGCGGCGTGAGGTAGGCCTTCAGTGTGTTCTCCGGGAGCGGCAGCGAGATGCGCTGAACGAATGGGCGCGTGTCATCCCTCTCGAGTTGAAACAGGTAGGTCAGCCCCGAGCGCAGCGGAACCGTCAACGGAGTTTCGCCCATCGGCTTCCCGTCGATGATCACGGTGGCCGACCCCGGCTCGGACACCACGTGCACGGGGACGGTCGCCTCGCGCTCGATCTCCTGTGCCACGGCATTGAAGAGCGTGCTCACTCCCGGTGGAAACCTCAGTGGATCGATCCATGCCGCCGTGCCGAGGTCCGCCGCCTTCCGCAAAAGTTTGGAGGCCCCCACCCGATCCTGCCGGACAAGAGACAACATGGCCTGAAATACCTTGATGTCGAACAGGGCCTTTCTCAACGCCTCCGGGGAGTCGCCCCAGCTCAGGAGCGCCTCCTCGGCATGATCGAGATGGGTCGTCGCCTCGTCGAAATTGAAGTATTTGTAGGCCAGCCAGGCCTTCTCGATCCATTCCGGAACGGGAGGGGAATCGGCCGGCGCGGTCGGCTGGAGTGCGACCGGATCGATTCGGGAAACCGACAGACCCTCGCGTTTGACCCCCTGTTCCACGAGGAGCAGGGCATTGGCCGCCAGGGCGGGCGGCGCGGCCGGATCGTGCGCGAACACCAGCCCGATATCGTCGCTCAGCGCCGGCGGGGCCTGGATGATGAGGATGGCCCAGAGAAGCGTGGTGGAGATCCAGAAACGTTTCATCCCGTGCAAGCGGGCCCTTGCTCCCATCGCACAGGAGGAACTACAGTCGGCGTCGGTAGAGATGAAGGTCCGCAAACATCCCTTCCGCCGCCGGACCGGAGTCTTCGGCCGCTTCCAAGCCGCCCAATCGAAGTAGGGACATCGGATCGATCCGCGCACCCATGAGCCGCACGCCCATGTGGAGGTGTGCTCCGCGGGCATGACCTGTACGTCCGGCAAGACCGAGGGCTTGTCCGCGTGTCACCGCCTGCCCCTCTTTCACGTCGACCCGGGAGAGGTGGGCATACAGCGAGTGCAATCCTCCGCCATGGTCCAGAATCACCACATTGCCCTCGAGCAGGAACCGATCCACCAAGGCCACGGTCCCCTCGCTCACCGCGTTGATTGGAGTCCCGGACCTCGCGCGCAGATCTACACCTGTGTGCGGCATGAGGGCGTCCCCCCCCGCAAACCGACGCGCCGCAAATCGGCTCGTCACTTTCAATTCGCCTTCCACCGGCGAAGCAAAAGGGACCGACCATTGAAAACCTGGACGAACCGTCCAGAAAATCCGATTCATCTGAGCCTTTTCGCGCCGCACCCGCTCGATGACCCGTGGGTCCCTGTTCCCTCGTCGTCGTCCGAATCCCTCCCAGGATCGAACGGCATGACACACCGTCACCTCGCCGGAAAAGGTGTGGGGGCGGCCGTGGATGGCGTAGGAGAGCCGGTATGGCCGAGGCCCCTCCGGAGCTTCCATGTCGAAGCCCACGAGCGCGCGCCTTCGTCCATCACGACCTCGTTCGGTACTGACCCAGCCCCCTTCCACGCCTACATCCAGGACCTCGAATCCCGCGGGCGCCAGGGCCAGGATTTCCCCGGGCGATACGCACCGACCCAGATCGAGAGGGCTCTTGAACGGGTACGGGTAGGGATACGGTTCGGAATCGGTGAAGGCCAAGGCCGCTGCAAGAAGGGACAGCACACACGTTCTGGCCAGCGTGATCATTCGTTAGCAACTCTTATAGACGAAACGCCCCAGGTTTTCCAGTTGTCACCCTTTGGGTCCCGCCTATGCTTCGACGGCGCTCAGTACGTGCGGAGCATAACAGGTGACAGTATACTCTAATGCGCGTGAATAGAGTATACTGTCACCTTTTATCCACGGAAATGGCGGAGGATGATGGGAATCGAACCCACCCGCCCCGTTTAGTGAAGCGCACCGGTTTTGAAGACCGGGAGGGCCACCAGAGCCCCTGCATCCTCCGTCCTTGCTGAAGCGTGAATAGTGAAGGGTGATGAGTGAAGAGTAAAGGGGCAATCAGGACACGGAGAGGCGAAGATGGGATTGGAGCCAGCGGGCGGCTTTGCCCAGCACCACGGGGGCGGGCTGAGAAACGTAACCGAGATCTCGACGGATTTTCGCGTCGGAGTAGTACCAGTACCGCTTCGCCGCGATCAGGACCATACCCATTTCGAGTTTGAGCCGGCTGTACAGAAATCGTTCCACGGGTACCAGTGCCGCGCGCGGAAGTCGATAGAAGATGTTCAGCAAGGCGGGATTCACGGCTCGACGAGGAGCCTTGATACCCGTCGCGCTCTCCAGGATCCGGTACATCTCACGATATTCCAGGTTCTCCCCGCCCGAGAGATATTTTTCTCCGGCCTTGCCCTTTTCCAGGCCGAGGACCAGGGATGCGCCCGCGTCATCCACGCCCTGCACGTTGATCCCGCCGTCCAGGTACACGCTCATCTGCCCCTTCAAATAGGGGACGATGGCGCGCGACGAAGAGAGATACACATCGCCTTCTCCAAAGCAAAAATTGGGATACACGGTGACCACCGGCACGCCCTTCCCGACGAACTCGTCCCTCGCCTCTTCGCACTGCTTCTTGGCCCGCACGTAAGGAACCTTCCGCGCCAGATCTTCAAGATTGAATTGGACGGTTTCGTCCGCGGCCTCGCGTCCTTCACCCCGCCCGAAACCGAAGATCGAGCCGAGGAAAACAACTCTCGGGGTCCCAGCGGCCCGGCAGGCCTCGAACACGTTCCGGGTGGTCTGATAATTCGACCGGATCACTTCCTGTTCGAGCTTGGGATCCACGCTCATCCTCACCCACCCGGCCAGGTGGATCACACCGTCGCATCCTTTGACACACTCCTTGGCGAAAGCCAGATCGCCCAGATCTCCATCGAGGATTTCAACGCCGTTCTGGTGAGCGGCAAGATTCTCGATCTTGGAGCTTTTCCGGCGCGAGATCCGGACACGGTAGCCCCGCTCGGTCAGCACCCTCATCGTGTGGGACCCGATGAAGCCGGTCGCGCCGGAGACGTAGACTCGTTCTTTGGCCATTTGGCCGCTGACTATATCGGAGAATCAGCTCCCGTGCGAGGGGTGTGCCATGTTGCCCTTGCGTGCGGTCAACTGCCGGATCACAGCCAACACAACGAGCGCGGCTCCGAACGTGCACACCACCGTGGCCCCGGTGGGGGTGTCGAACCGGTAGGACCCCCACATCCCCAGCAGGCTCACGACGGTTCCCATCGCCCATCCAATGGCCAAGCGGTGCCCGATCGATTCCGAAAAGAGAATTGCCGCGACCGATGGAACGATCAAGTATGAGAACACCAAAAGGACCCCCGCGATGGCCACGGAGGACGTTACCATCACGCCGAATGTCGCGTAGAACAGGAAATCCCACATTCGCACATTGTACCTGCGCCTCACCTCACCATCCGACTCCGTGGAAATGGCCAGGAATGGTTTTCGCCACAGCCAATGCAACACCCCGATCACGGAGTAGAGTGCGGCGAGCTTGATTACTTCGGTGGGGGTCACGGCCAGGAGATTCCCCACCAACAGGTGTTTGATGTGTTCCGCGCCCTCCGGAAGCCTGTCCATGATCAAGATCGCAGTCGCGGCGCCCATGGCATACACGATCCCGATGATCGCTTCCTGGGGAATTCGCCCGTTCCTTGCCCTCGTCAGGGCAAAGAGCGCCGCTCCCAACAGGGTGAATCCCAGCGAGAAGAGGTAGGCGGCCTGGCCGTGCAGCTCGAAGCCGCACAGCAAGGCGATGGTCGCGCCCAGGGCAGCCACTTGCGCCAGGGAAAGATCCACGAAAATGACGCCTCGCTCCACCACGTGGAGTCCCAAATAGGCGTGGATCCCGGTGATGACGAGGCACGCGACCGACGGCCAGAACAGGAATTGCGCAACTTCCATCATCGGATCACCCCCGATTCTCCAAGGCTTCTCTTAGGCGCCGGACCTGCGCGTCGAAGAGATCGAAATAGGTCTTGATTTCTTCCGTTCCTCCAACCGACGGAGGAAACACCACGAAAGTTGCGCCTCCTTCACGCGCGACTTTCTCGGGAAGTTTCGGATCGAAGTAAGGTTCCACCAGCACCAAGGGGATCGCCTCCGATCGCACCTGCTCGATCAGGTCATGAATATGCGCCGGCGAAGGTGGAATCCCCGGCTTGGGCTCGATGTAGTTCACCACGTTGAGACCGAAACGCCCGGCAAAGTTCGGCCAGGAGTTATGATAGGTGACGACCTTGACTCCTTTGTAGGGAGCCAGAAGGGTGTCCCACTCCTTCTCTTTGCCTGCAAGTTTCACCTCAAATCGCGCGAAGTTGGCCACGTAGTCCTTCGCATGATCACGATCCAACGCGGCAAGCCTCTGAGCGATACTCCTCGCGATGATCCGGCCATTGCCGGGATCAAGCCAGTAGTGGGGATTGCCGAGCGGATGCACGTCGCCGAGCGAGCGATCGACGCGTCCCTCCGGCCTTTGCGTGATGTTGCAGCCTTCGGAGGCATCCATGAAACCCATGTTGCCAGGGAGGATTCTCGGATTCCTCGCGTTGGTGAGCAGGGACGTGGCCCACCCCACTTCGAGTTCGAGTCCCACCTGGATGTACAGATCGGCCCTCTTGAGTTTCAGCAGGTAGCTGGGCTTGGCCTCCACAAAATGGGGATCCTGGTAGCCTCGCGCGATGGGGGTGGCATCCACCCAATCGCCACCGACTTCGCGGGCCAACGCGGAGAGGTCTTCGGTAGTGGTCACCACCTGGACCTTGGCGAGAGCGAGTGAAGGAATTGCGGACAAGAGCGCGACGGACAGAAACATTGTTCGAATAGTCATGATAAACCTCCTTAGAACGGATCGGCGCCGTGCGGGCCGATATTGAAAGTGACCTTGAGAAGGCCGAGGGTGTCTTCCGCCCCACCTTCCTTCCACACTTGCTTGCCTTGCAAACTTATCCGGCAGAATTCGGAAGTCGCAAATGTGAGGTAAGCAAGACCGCCGGTCACACGATCCGATCTGTCCGTCGGCGACTCGGACCAGTCGTACCGGGCACCGGTGCGCCAGCGCCGCGCGAACTGGTATTCGAGGTGCGAGAACAGGCCGGCAGTCGCCAACGCGGAATCGGCCGCCCGCTCGCGGTTGTTCAAGAAAGCTTCTGTTTGCCAGAACCAGGAGCCGTAAATCGCCCGACGCGGATTCTTCCACCGCATCGTCAAGTCCACCCCGTAGAGTCGGTTTCCAGGTGTGAATGATTCGCCCGTCGCCTCGTCCGCGACCGGGCCCGCCGTCCCAAGGGCGACGCTGGCTCCAACATTGGCGTTCAACGCTTCGGTCAGGTCGTGGTAGCTGCTGAGACGGCCGACGTAAAGCAGGTCATTCCGGCCTGCGGCACCGAAGGCCGGGGTTTCCTCCGTGTCGGGCATATTCATCGCTTCGGCATCCAGGTTGATGAGCCACCATGGATTGGGAACGTGCCACGAGAGTGCTCCACCGATGCTCGCGAGGCCCTCATCGCCCAAGTACCGTTCCTGCGCAAGGGGGCGGTCGGCAAAGGCGGTTTCCGGCCTGTGAGTACGATTGAATTTCCCGAAGTCCGCCTTGAACTTCCCGAGCTTGAGCGACAGATCCGCAGGGAGCGCAAACCACGTGAGATATCCCTCTTCGAGATCGACGCCTCCCTCGCCTTCCACCGCTACGAAGAAGTCAGCCCGGGCGAAGGGGTCGACGACCGACTGGAAGGCCAATTCCGCTTCCTTGAATTGGAACCGCGGGGTCTTGTCTTCTCCCGCCTCCGTTTCCCTTTGCCCCGCTTCGGCCTGGAACCATCCGATGGCGCTGATATTCGGATTCAGAATGTTTGACGATTGCAGTGCTGCGCCGCTCGATTGGGGCGACGTGGATTGCGACCACGCAACCAGCGGGCCCGCAAGAAACGCAAGCCCGATCAGCGAAATGAAAACAACTCTCATAAAACAGTTCCTCCAATGGCAAGAATCAGTTTCCTCGGGCTGGAGCCCTAAGGATGACGGATTGTTCGGCCCCTGTAGGCCGGAGGAGCTAGGCGCGAGGAGGAGACTGCTTGGGGGCGAGGAGGATCAGATCGACGGTGCGGAGGACCGGGCGGGCCACAACGCTCCGATCCGCAACCTGGCTCTCGGGCACCGAGAGCATTCGAACTTGGGATGCCGTACCGACCAGACTTCGGGCCGAGGCGAGAAACACACATCCATGATTATGGCCGGCCACATCCCTGCGCTCTTCGGCGTCCCCTGCCCACCCATGGGCGGAAGGCAGGGACGCGGCGACCGAGGGATCTTGGTGAACGACCTCGCCGTGGCGGGGGCAGATTCGGTGTTGCGTGAAGGCCCCATGGGCCAGGGCGGAGATCTGACCGAGGACAAACAGGACGGCCACCCACCCAGCCATGCGCCTTCGCAGATTTGTCCGCATTCCTCCAAAATACCTGCCGCTTCCCCGCTTGTCAATCCGGGCATATCGCGATACGCCAAAGCGATGACCCCATCGCGCTTTCGAGAGTTGGTGGAAAAGGCTCTGGGGGAGCTACCCGAACAATTCCAGACTCACGTGAGGAATGTCCAAGTCACGGTCAAGGCCGCCCCGGGCGCCGAAGCCGATGGGCAGCCGGACGCGGACACCCTGTTGGGCCTCTACGTGGGAGATCCGCTCACGCAGCAGAGCGCGACCGAACCGCCGCTCTTCCCGGCCCGAATCTTCATCTACCGGGACAGCATCCTTCAGGAGAGCGGCGAGGATGAGCGGCTTATCGTGGAGGAAATCCGAATCACTGTGCTGCACGAGATCGGACACCACTTGGGGTTGGATGATGAGGAGATGGCGATTCTGGAGGAGGAGTGATCAGTCTTCGCGCTTGACAAGCCCTTCGCCGGACACGTACCAACCGTTGTGCAGAGGCGGCTCTCCCTCACCTGAAAAGGTGAGCTTGATGGCCTTCGGGTAACTCTTCTGCTCCACTTGGAGGATGCTCGTACCCGACAGCACGATTTCGAAGGACTTCGGAGTCTTGTACGGTCCGCCGTTCCACGCCGACCACTTCCCGGTCACAGGGTCCTGTGTCCTGCTTTTCCGACCGTAATCGAGGAGCAGCATTCCATCCTGTTTCAATGCGCGCACGGACACGCTGGTCCGGCCCTTCAGGGGTTGACCGTAGATTCTGAGGGATTCCTCCGTCTCCACCGTCCAGAGCCGATCTTTCCCTCGCACTTCCGTGCCGAGCACCTTCATCCGGGTCACCTTCATTTGAGACGCATCCTGCCTGATATCCTGGTAGATGACTTTTCCCGCCGTCAGCGCGAAGTATTCCCCCGCGCGGATAGAGGCCAGCGTGTCGAGTCGAGTCTTCGCCGATTGGATTTCCGAGATGAGGCTTTCGGCCTGCTTCATCGCGTCGGAAGGCAGCCCTTCCGTCTTCAACTCCATCGCAGAGACGTACGCCTTCTCGACCTCCCCGGCGGCGAGGAGCTCCTTCATATCCTCCAAGGACCAGTACAATTGCCCCACCGAGGATTCCAAATCCCGGTAGCGCCGATCGGGTTCCTCCCCCAATCCCATTCCCAAATCCTCTCCGATCTGAAAGGCGCGGTGGAGTTCCATGTAGGCATTCAGGTGGCGACCTTTCTGGCGATGCTCCAATCCCGTTGCGATGTGTCCCACCATCTCAGCGGCCGCCAAACGCGCATCCGATTTCCGCTTGGGAAACGGCTGCGGACCGATCCGTTTCAGAACGGCGCGCGAGCGTTCACCCTTTGCCGACTCGGATACGGTCCCATAATCAAGACCGCCTGATCGTAGCTTCTCCATGCCGTCCATCACCTCTTCCCAGTGGGCGGACTGTACCGCCTTGTCGATCCCGATCACCGCCAGGACATCCTGCATCCGGAGCAATCCTGCCCGCGACGGGATAACGAATTTTCCGGATCCGGCAGAAACGGCGAGCTGGTAATGATCGAGGGCCTCTTGAAATTTCCCCTGCTCTTCCAGTTGAGCAGCCAACTCGAAAGGCTTCTTCGACCGGTCGCAGGCGGAGAGGAGGACCGCCGCAATCATCGCGCCGGCTCGGACGTGGTGAACCAGGATGCTGTGTTTCAATTCAGGAGCATGACCTAATACTCAGCCACGCCGCTTTTTTCAAGTGTTCGAACGACTCCTGACCCGGCCAACGCGGAGATTTTCGGCAGCGTGTATCCCAGGACCTTACGGAGAATATCCCGGGTATGTTCGCCTAACCGAGGCGGCGGCGAGGTCGGCAATGAGGCCTGGGTGAATTTTACGGCGCTCCCTACCGCGCGGATCCGCCCGGCGGTCGGATGATGGAGAGTCACTACCGTGCCACGGGACTTGACCTGCGGATGATCGAAGGCGCGGTCCATCGTGGAGACGGGACCGCATACGACGTCGCACTTCTCCAGCCGTTTCACCCAATCGGCAACGGTTCGTTTCACAAGAATCGCCTTGAGAGCGGGTAGAAGCGTGCGACGATGTCGGTAGCGCGCCGCCATCGTGTTGAACCGCGGATCATCGCCCCACTCCGGTTTCCCAATCCCCTTGCATAGATTCCTCCAGAACCGGTCGTTCATCGCCATGACGACCAGGGTGCCATCCTTCGCCCGAAAATTCTGAACGGGGATGATGTGGGGGTGCCCGGAGCCCGCGACACGTCCCGGCTTCTCGCCGGCGTTAAGGTAGTAGGCCGCCAGATATGTGAAGAGTGACATCTGAGTATCCAGGAGCCCCACGTCGACGAGATCGCCACGGCCTGTCGCCTGCCGCCGCCAGAGCGCGGCCACCACGCCGAGCGCGGAGTAGAGACCGCCCACATGGTCCACCATCGAGATACCCGTCTTGACGGGCGGTCCCCCCGGTTCGCCTGTGATGCTCATCATCCCGGACATCGCCTGGATGACGTAGTCGTAGCCCGGTTTGGAACTCCAGGGGCCGGTCAGCCCATAGCCGGTCAATGCGCAGAACACGAGGCGCGGATGGATGCGGCGGAGGCGGCCGTATCCTATCCCGAGCCGCTCCATCGTGCCGGGGCGAAAATTGTGGAAGACCACGTCGCTCTTTTTGACCAGATCCTCAAAAACTTTGCGTCCATCCGGATGTTTGAGATCGAGGGCGAGGCTCTTTTTGTTCCGGTTCAGGCTGAAAAAATAAATGCTCTCGCCTTTGATGAAATGCGGCGGGGTGGATCGGGCGATGTCAGGGCTGTTCGGATGCTCGATCTTGATGACTTCGGCGCCCAGGTCGCCCAGGATCATGCTCCCGAACGGGCCGGCGACGGTCTGCGTCAGATCGAGGACGCGAATCCCCGAGAGTGGACCCCTCCCTTTTTCCATGGGCGGGATGATGGCGAATTGCCGTCATTGGGGCAAGTCGTTCTTTCCGGCGCCCCATTTCTTGATATCGAGCTTCGTCACCAGAGCCGTTGCGCTAACATACCCGAGCGTTGCAGCGGCTACGCTGAAGAAACCCCCACTGCTCGGAATGAACCACGAACCCGATGGTGGCCCACGTCAGGAGTTCTTCCAGCCCAGCCAGCAGACTGGCCGGCTTCGTCCTCCGCGCGAGGATATAGATCGTCTGCGCATCGGACAGGAAGCTCACCAAGAACCGGGCGACAAAAACGCCGACCAAAACAAGCGCCAGTTCCACGGCACACCTCACTTTCATCGTTATCCCGGACTTCCATGTCCGGCGCCCAAGGTTGAGAGGGCGTCCGGCATCCCGCCGGACCGTCCGTTTCGTGCTTTCTGATCTCGGTCGCCGCAGCCTTCAGGCTGCGCGCCTTACGCAGGCTAAAGCCTGCGGCTACCAGCAGTCGGTTCAGATCAGTCAGGTCATCTCCAAGGTAGCCTCCACCCCCAAGGTGAGTCAAGCCAGTGATCAAGAAATAGTCTCGTACTTACAATAACTTACGAACTATACGTGAAGTCGACGCTTCCCGAATTTGCCTGAAGATCCAGTTCGTTAACCGGGGATCGTGGCAGAGACTAAAGACTACTGGTGGCGGCGGCGCCAGAAGACATAGGCGCCGGTGAGGAACAGGGCGCCCGGAATCAGGAGCATGGTCAACAGGGCCACATTCCGCATTTGAACCGAAGTCAGGCTCACCGACCGGAATCCGGGGGTCTTATCCCGGATGGAGATGAGCGCCTCGCGGCGGGCGAGCCAGTTGACCATGTTGAGCATGAGATTGAGGTTGGCGGATAGGTTCACGTAGGCGTTCGATCCGAAATCGGAATCCCCAACCACCACGAGGCGAGTCTCCCGCTTGTTCTCTTCCTCGGCCGCGTGGGCCTCGGCGCCTTCCTTCTTCTCGGTCACCGATGCGCCGCCTTCAACCGCTTTCGTGACCACCAGAATCACCGGGAGCGGCCCCTTCTCGTCGCCCGCATCCAGCTTGGGTTTGGACATGTTGGTTTCCGCCCAGCTCTGCGGGGTCGTCTCGGCGAGCTTGACGATCGACACGCCCGACGGCGGAGTGGCCTGCGGCTTCACGGGACGACTCGTGGGAAACAGCGTGGCGTACTTGAAGTTCTTCGTGATTTCGTGGTCGCCGTACTGGGAAACGAGCGGGATGGTGTAGTCCGCGCCCAGCAATTTCGCGAGCGGATCGATGATGACCTCATCCCGCAGCTCGACGCCCCAATCTTTGAGCCAGTCTTTCCAACCGCCGGAATCGGGATCCAGCATCATCAGGAGCCGCCCGCCGGCTTGCGCGTACTGTCCGAGCCGCTTCTGCTCCTCGTCGAAATACTTGAGTCGGGGGCCGGACACGATGACCACGGCGGCGTCCGCCGGAACCTTCTCCTGCTGCGCGAGCGCGAGCGGCCGCACCTGATAGTTCTCGTCCTCCAGGGCTTTCTTGACCTGCGAATATCCGTTTTCTTCGGCATCGTCGGGATCCTTCTCGCCGTGGCCCTTGGTGAAATAGATGACGGGCGTCGAATCGGATGTGACCTTGACCACAGCGTTCGTCAGACTCTCCTCGTTGGTCTCCTCCATTTTCGTCTGATTGCCCTGGCTCTGGAGCACGATCGTGCCGAGGACCGTGACGCCGTATTCCTTGGCGCTGGCCGGCCGTTTGTAGGGGTCGACGAATTCCACCGTGAACCTGCCCTGGGCGGCGTGCTCGTATTCGGTGAGCAGGTCCTCGGCCTTCTTCCGCTCCGGAGTTCCCTCCTGGAAAAACGCCGTGACTTTGATATCCCGCTTGAGGCCGCCTACGAGCTTCACCGTCTTGTCGGTCAGGCTGTACAGCTTCGTTTCCGTGAGGTCCACGCGCCAGCTTCGTTTCACCCCGATGTAGTTGATCGCCACCATCACGCCCAGGACGATCAGGAGGAAGAAGCCTGCGCCACCCGCGTATCGAGTGCCCTTGGCGCTCAAGACGTTCTTGACGAGATCGAAGTACGCGAAGAGGGCGACAAGGAGGGACACGAGACCCGCGATGGCCAAGGCCGTAGGCACCGTGCCGAACTCGTCCGTCATGATCATGGCCACGGCCGCAGCGATCAACAGCCCGGCAGCCAGCGGAAGGATCAGTTTCTTGAGTCGCAGCAACACGGCCGTTACCTCCAGCGATGGGCGTCGATCGCCTGCTGCGAAATGACGATGCCCGTGAAAATCATGGTGATGAAATAAATGATGTGCTTGGTGTCGAAGACCCCTTTGGTCAGGTCTTCCAGATGTTCGGAGATCGAAAGGTGATTGAGCACCTCACCGATCGGCCCGCTGATCGCCTCGCCCGCCCAGTTGAGAAGCCAGAGAAGAAGCAGCGAGCCGAAACCGATCAGCGCCGCGATGATTTGGTTCTTCGTCACCGACGAGGCCACCAGCCCGACGGCAAGGAAAGTCGCGCCAATCAGGTAGAAGCCGAGATACGCCAGCGCCATGGGGGCCGGATCGGGCCTCCCATAAAGGAGGAGGGTCAAGGGGAACGGAGCCGTCAGGAGCACCATCACCGTGAAGAGTCCCAGACCGCCGAGGTACTTCCCGAGCGCAATCTGAAAGGTCGTGAGGGGAGACGTCAGAAGCAATTCGATCGTTTGGAGCCGCTTCTCTTCCGAGACCAGCCGCATCGTCAGAATCGGCATGATGAAGAGGATGACGATGCTCAGATTGTGCATGAGGGGGCGCACGATCATTTCGTTGATATTGAGCTGTTCGAGCATTTGCGGGTTGCGGGAGGCGAGGAAGTAGTATGTGAGGAAGAACTTCAGGGAGACGGCGAAGAGGTAGCCCGAAATCAGCATGAACACGCCGCTCACGGCATAGGCCAGAGGCGAGGCGAAATAGGCCCGCATCTCCCGACCGGCGATATGGAGCACATTCTTCATGACTGACCTTCTTCCGTCGTTAGGCGCACAAACACGTCCTCCAGAGTGATATTCACCGGCCGGAGTTCCAAGATCCCCCAACCCGCGTCAAAGACCAGCCGGGAAACATCTTTCCTCACGTCCTTGTTCAGCCCGCTCTTCACGAGCAGCGTGGTCTCATCCTTCTTTTCCACCTCGTCCACGCTCGCTACTTTCCGGATCTTGTCCACCAGCCCGTCCACCGGGCGGTCCACCTGAATCACGAACGCCTCCGACTGACGGACCTTCGACTGTAGGCCGTCGAGGCTGTCGCTTACGATGATCTTCCCCTTGTCGATGATGATCACCTTCTGGCAGGTCATCGCCACTTCCGGGAGGATGTGGGTGGAGAGGATGATCGTGTGGTCGCCGGCCAGCGATTTGATCAGCGCCCGGATTTCCCGGATCTGGACCGGATCAAGTCCGATCGTCGGTTCGTCCAGAATCAATACTTTCGGATTGTGAATGAGGGCTTGGGCGAGACCGACGCGCTGCCGGTACCCTTTCGAGAGGTTTCCGATGACGCGCTCCTCGACTTCTTTGATCCCGACTTTGTACATGACGGATTGGAGCCGCTCCTCGCGATCTTTGCGCGCAATCCGCTTGATCTTGGCGACGAAGAGGAGATACGCGCGGACGGTCATGTCCTCGTATAGCGGAGGGGTCTCGGGGAGGTATCCGATGATCTTTCGCGCCTCGAGGGGCTGCGCGAGTACATCGATTCCTCCCACGCTGGCTTTCCCTTCATTCGGCATGAGGTAGGCGGAGAGGATTCGCATGGTGGTGGTTTTTCCTGCTCCGTTGGGACCGAGGAACCCGGCGATTTCGCCCGCCTCAATCTTGAAGCTCACGTTCTGAACCGCGGCGATCTCGCCGTATCGCTTCGTCAGGCCTTCGACTTCAATCATATATCGAACTCCAGCAGTCTAAAGAGCACCTAATGCGTAGGGGAGGGTCTTCAGACCCTCCCGAAGAGGGAGCATCTGAAGATGCTCCCCTACAAGCAGGTATTCGGTCATAGGCTTCATATGTCCAACACGACTCGATAGATAAAATTACCCCTTTGGATTTCGGCGAGTATACTCGCCTGACCGCGCATATTCAAGACCGTTTCGCGAAAATCATCCAATGAATACAACACGCGCGAATCCAATCGCAGGAGAATGTCCCCCGCCCGGATTCCCGTCTGATAGGCCGGGCTCCCCGGACGGACCTTCGAAATGGAAACGCGCCGACCCGGCCCTGCTTTCACGTTGAATCCCAACATCTCGAAACCCAAATCCTCCGCTCTCGCGTTCGGGAAGACCGTCACCACCACCGGGATGACTCGCTTTGTCCCCTCGCGAAAGATTTCCGTCCGGATCGTGTCGCCGGTTCGGTATCCGCGAAGGAGCGAGTAAAAGTCCTCACGGTATTGCACGGGACTGTCTTCGAGCGACGTGATGATGTCCTGCCGTCGGAGACCCGCTTTATCCGCAGGGCTGTCCGCTTCCACCTTCGTGACAACAACGCCCCGGGAGACACCGAAGTAGTTCGAGAGTTCGTCGTTGATCGCCTGCACGCGGACTCCGTACCACGGGATCGTCACTTGCCCCTGGGTGAGGAGGTTGCTCATGATGCGGTTCGCGCGATCGATCGGGATGGCGAATCCGATTCCCTGCGCCTTGGCCACAATGGCCGTGTTGATGCCGACCGTTTGCCCGAGGATGTTGAGAAGCGGCCCGCCGGAGTTGCCGGGATTGATCGAGGCGTCGGTCTGAACGAAATCCTGATACACGCGATCGCCGGTCTTCACCGAGCGGTGGAGCGCGCTCACCACACCCACGGTCACGGTGTGGGAAAGCCCGAAGGGATTTCCGATGGCGATGACGGTTTCGCCGATCATGATATCGTTGGAGCGACCCATTCCGAGGGTCGGCAATCGAATCGCTCCGCTCTCGGTTTTCACGCGGAGCACCGCGATGTCCGTGTCCGGGTCCGCCCCTACCGGTTCGGCAAGGTATTCCTTTCCATCCACGAGAGTGACTTTGATCTTCGTGGCCAGGCGGACGACGTGCTCGTTGGTCAGAATGATGCCCTGGGGATCGATGATGGCGCCGGAGCCGAGGCTTTCGTACACGCGTTCTCTTGGGAGGGAGTACATGTCGAAAAAGTCCTTGAAGAACTCGTCGAAGAACGGGTCCTGGAAGCCGAATGGCGCGCCTTGCCGCTCCTGCGTGCGCGTTTCCGTGTTGATATTGACCACGGCCGCGCTCGCCTTTTGAACGACCTCCACAACGGCATCGCGCCGGTAGAGATTGACCTCAGCGGCCTCTGCGAGAGTACGGAGTCCTGGGTGCGGGGTTCCCAGCAGCAGCAGGACCAGAACGGCTTTCTTCATTTCCACGGGGGGGGATCTTGAACGGACTTCAGCACGAATTCAAACGGCAACCGATCTCACTCTGGAGCTGCACTCGCTCCTGCCGACGTTGACCCCTCGTAACACCGCACGTAAGATCAAAGGCATGGCGAATCGTGAAGACGACAATGCGAGAGACTGGGAATCGCTCAGGCGGCGGCTTCTCTCGCTTGTCACCAAGGGCAAACGGCTCATGGTCGGCGCGACCGCGATGCAACAGTACGTCGAGATCCGGCCGACCGCCGACCTCGACTATCTCGTGGACGACCGCATCTTCGCCAACGTGGAGGCTTTCCTCGGCACCGAGAAGATTCCCTACGCGGCGGACAAGCAGAAATCGGCTTTCGTCGTGCGCATCCTGAACGTGGATGTCATTCGGGCTTCGTCTCACCCGGTCCTCGAAGCCGTCCTGAAGGTAGAGGGGTCGGCGAAATATACAACGATGCCCTCCCCGGAAGCTCTGGCCGCGCTCAAGTACGTTGCGCTCGTCAGCCCGACCCGCCCCACGAGGAAAAAACGCCAGGACCGGCTGGATTTCGGATTGCTCGCCCAGCATCCCGATTTCTCACTTGCCACGTTTCGGCGCTGGCTCGATGGCAGGCTTTCTCCCGCCAAGGTCGAGGCGGCGGTCCGCATCGTCCGAGGGGAACAGATCCACAGCGTCGCCCCAGACAGTTGAGATAAGTTCTCCCATCAGATCAATAGATCAATCATGAGCGGCCTCATGATTGAAGACTGATCTGTTTGACAGCCAAGCATCGGTTGATAGGATGCCGGTTGGACTTGACGTTATCCGCTCGAAACCAAGGGAGGATACATGAACACGAAGAGAATCACTCTTGCCATCGCGGCGTTCGGGCTGCTTTCAGCATCCTGTTCTCTCATCTTTCGCTCAACCATCCCGAACGTCGGTCCACCGCCGGCGATCAAGGTACAGGCGTCCCCAGATCAGCTTGAGCGAGGACGGTATCTTGCCCGCCATGTGACCGGCTGCATCGATTGCCACTCGGAGCGGGACTTCCATCGTTATTCCGGCCCCGTCGTGCCTGGAACGGAAGGGAAAGGCGGATTTGTTTTTGGCAAAGAGATGGGTTTGCCGGGAACAATACCCGCATCCAATATTACGCCGGCCGCTTTGGGCAAATGGTCGGATGGCGAGATCGCGCGGGCCATCACCAGCGGAGTGACGCGCTCGAATGAAGCCCTCTTTCCGATCATGCCCTACCCCCGCTACAACGCGATGGATGCGTCGGACCTCCATGCGATAATCGTCTACGTCCGCAGCCTGAAGCCCATCGATAACAAAGTACCTTCCCGTCAGCTCGACTTCCCTCTCAACCATGTGGTGAAGACCCTTCCCCGGCCGGCCGCGCCTCAACCGCGGCCCGACGCGAAGGAATCGGTCGCGCTCGGACGGTATCTCGTGAACATTGCCGCCTGCTCGGACTGCCACACGCCGACGAAGAAAGGTACGCCGATTGCGGGCAAGGAATTCGCCGGTGGAGGTGAATTCGTCCTTCCGTGGGGGAGGGTCCGTCCCACCAACATCACGCCCGATCCCGAAACGGGCATCGGCCAGTGGAGTCGCGAGAGGTTCATCGGGCGCTTCAAGGAATTCGACCCCTCGAACGGGCGGGTCATTGCGGTGAAGGACGGTGAATTCAACACCATCATGCCGTGGAGTGAATACAGCGGCATGACCGAGGCCGACCTAGGCGCGATCTACGACTATCTGAAGACGTTGAAACCCATCTCGAATACCGTCGTCCTCTTCACTCCGGCCGGCGCAAGTCAGGATCACGATTCCAATCGCCGTCCTTGAAGCGGAGCGAAATGGGCGGCGCCGCGGCGCGCTGAACCGCGATCTCGGCTTGACATGTGGTGATGAGCGCGTCAGGCTCCTCCGATGGCGCAGGCGCTACGGATTCGCAACGTGCCGATCCGCCTCCGCCGAAAGTTCAAGTCCCGGGCGTTTTCAGCCGACTTGTCGCTTTCGGCCTACCTCTTGAGGGATTTTCGCCGCTCACCTGAAATCCCCACGGAAGAGGAGTTACGCCGCCGGGTCGAGAGGCTCAAGAAACTTCGCGCTACTCCTTGGACCACTATCCCATCCCCTCCATTGCGCGGCTAGGCTCTGGTTGGAAAGGTTCCTCCGGTAGCCGCAGGCTTCAGCCTGCGTCCGAGGACGCACCCTTGAAGGGTGCGCCTACCAGGAAATCTCACGGCAATGAGGTGCTTCTCAGACACAGGCTAGTGACCTGGACCGAACGGGCAGCCGACGGTCAATGCCGGAACGGGCAGCCAGCCGGGAGCATGACTCCCGGCGTAATCCCCCAGACCTGCCCGAATTCTGACGCCAACATCGGAAACCAGCTCATATCCGATCTCGATGGCGACAAGATTGGTCACCCAATCCCTCGGGAGCTTGTTGTAACCGTCATCCGGAACGAGAGGCAGCGTCAGCCCGTGATCTTCATCGTACCAACGAGGTCCATTGTAGATACCCTGCCCGTAGCTCAGGTAAATTCGGTGCGTGCCACCCACACTCGCGCGAAGCCCCGGAGTGTACACCGGAAATCCCCACCCGACGGTGTAGCCCGGCATGAAGAACGTCCAAGCGCCGACATTCAGAAACGGTTCAAGCGCAAAGCCGCCATCCACCAAAGGGTAGTAGAAACCGGCTCCCATCCCGACAACGTTCATCGTCGGGCCTTCGCCAGCCTCCACCACCACCCCAGGGAATTTGAACTTGTCCTCCTCGCTGGACGCCCTGCTCTGTGCTGCTCCACGGCCGCACAGTCCAAGCACACCGGCGATGCCGAAAAACAGGAATCCAATCCCATGTCGCCTCAATTCGCCCCGCGAGATTCGTGACTCGTGGGACGCGGCTGCGCCAGGAAGAATCAGAAGCTTCCGAGAGCTGGATGGGCGGTCGGGATTTTGAGCCGCTTGGATCACCTACCCGTGCGTGACTTGAGATAGCCGATGGCATGGCCCGTGAGCGCCCCGACAAACCGTTCGAATCGAAGCTCCGCCGATGGTTCGCGGAACCTGCCCATCGGACCTGTACTGCGATCCGTCAGTAGCAAGCAGGAACAATCGTACAGCTGTTCACGAACGAGTTTCTGGCAGAACAATTCATATCTCTTGGCATACGACGCTGGGATTCGCAAGGTCTGAGGGAATTGCGTCGGGGAGGCTGGTACTCTCCACTCAATCAATCTGCAAGTTCCGGCCCATTGGACTTGAACAATCAGAGGTGAGAAACTATTAATCGTGGCAGGGATGTCCGTCCACAACCAGACGAAGACGCTGGGACAGTTCTTCACGCCGCCGGACGTGGCGCGTACTCTTGTTCACTGGGCCACCCAGCGAAAACGCGATCGTTTGCTTGATCCATCGTGTGGGGACGGAGAATTCCTCGCCTGTCATCGCAAGTCGGTCGGCATCGAGATCGATCCACAAAAAGCCGCGATGGCCAAAATGCGCGCGCCGTGGTCCCTCGTGCACGAAGGCGACTTTTTCGATTGGGCCGCGCAGACCAAGGAAAGGTTCGACGCCGCTGCCGGGAATCCTCCCTTCATTCGATATCAAAGTTTTTCAGGTGTTCTCAGGGAAAAGGCGCTTTCACTTGCGTCCTTCTTAGGGGCCGAATTCAGCGGTCTCTCTTCGTCCTGGGCGCCCTTTCTGGTAGTTGCCGCGAGCCTGCTCAAGCCCGGGGGCAAGATGGCGTTCGTGGTGCCGGCCGAGATCGGCCACGCCACATATGCGAAACCTCTGATTGAATGGATTTGCGGGCATTTTGGGCAGGTCCGTCTTGTGGCTTTTCGCGAGAAACTGTTTCCGGCCTTGTCGGAGGACGCCTGGTTCCTGTACTGCTCAGGCTTCGGCGATGAGACGACGGGAATCCATCTGAACTGTCTTGAGAGATTTGTGGCCGATCAGGAACCGGCCAGATTCGCAAGGCGCATCGAACTTTCAACCTGGAGGGAATCCGGCTGGAAGCTGAGACGCAACCTCCTAACAGACACCCAGCTTGATCTCTATGACGATCTCATCGCCAGACCCTCGGTGGTGAGATTCTCAGAGGTGGCCCACGCAGGCATTGGTTACGTCACTGGGGCCAACGATTTCTTTCACCTCCGACCCTCCGAGGCGCGGTCTCATGGGATTCCGCGCCGAGTCCTCCGCGTGTCGGTGCGAAAGTCCCAACAGCTTCCTTCCTCTACGGTTGATCGCGCCGTGGTAGCCAATTGGATCGCAACGGACGAACCGGTCCTTCTGTTGGACCTTGCTGAGCTGAACGATCTCCCCGATTCCGTGCGACGTTATCTAGCTACCCCCGCGGCGAGAGACGCCAAGCGGGCGTACAAATGTCGGAATCGAGCCCCGTGGTACGCTGTTCCCGATGTCCGGACCCCCGATGCGTTCCTGTCGTACATGAGTGACAGCCAGCCCTTGCTGGTCCGAAATCCCGCCGGTTGCACCTGCACCAATTCCATTCATGCGGTGAGATTCAAGCCAGGTGTGGCGGCGCGCGATGTCCAGCGGGCTTGGAATGAGCCACTCGGCCAGCTAAGTTGCGAGTTGGAGGGCCATCCGCTCGGAGGCGGCCTCCTGAAACTCGAGCCGGGGGAAGCGGCGAACGTCCGGATCGCGATGAATGGACTAAGATTGACAAGAAGTGAGGCTGATACGATCGCCGAGGCCACCTCCCTGATGAGGAAGTGGAGGCATTATGCGTCCTGAGGAGATATCGCGTTTCCTAAACGTCAAATCGGCCCTCACCGAATTCGTCACCGTCGTGGGGACGCAGGCACAGGAGCACATCAAACCATTTCACAAGTATGTTGCCTTGCGCCTCGTGTTTGAGGGCGGCTTTGCGCCGGACGAGGTCAGCCCCCGTCCCCCGCTCACGGTCGACAACCGCGGCAAACGGAGGCGGATTCGATTCGATGAAAGCGTCGAAGGGAATGGGGAGCAGACCGTGTTAGGAGGTTTGAAGAGCAAGAGAGTCGATGTGGTAGTTGCGAAACGCGGCGTCGGCCCCGTAGTGGCGGTATCCATAAAGGGGACGGGAAACGCGTTTCGTAATCTGACGAACAGGATGGAGGAGGCCATAGGCGATTCGACCAACATCCACATCATGTACCCCGGTCTTGTGTACGGGTTCCTCCACTTGCTGAAAGCGAATCGAGAGGGAAAGTTCCGTAAGAATGATGTCTCCGTCGATATGCAAGGTCGGGTGGTCCCAGCCATAGCGCGATACCATGATGTGCTGCGGGGCTTGACGGGAAGACGCTTCGTTCGAAATGACTTCACCCGGTATGAAGCCGTTACGCTTGTCATGGTGGATTCATCGGGGAAGCGAAGGGGAGAAATCTTTGGGAAGTATCCGAGCCTTGACAGTCCGCTTCATCTTTCCCGATTTTTCGCGAGCCTCTACAACGTTTATGACTTGAGGTTTCCCTACGTGTCGGCGTCGGTGCCCAGTCTCGAGCGGATCGAATGGGACTCGGGGTCCCCCGCGTTCGTCCAGTTCGGCTCATTAGGACAATTCACCCGGATTGCAGGGTACACGCCGCGAGTTTCCCACGGATAGAGACCCATCCGGCAGGCGGCAGGGTCGCGACGACGAGAGTCATCGGAAAAGGGCGCCGATTCCGGCTCGATTCGCCCCCCCCTCCGCTCCGGGACCGCGAGATGAACCGTTATGAGGCCCCGGCGCAGCCGTGGATGCGGAGGGCGCCGGATTGGAGGTCGAGGATGAAATGCGAGGCGCGGTCCCACTGTTCCATGACGGGCAGTTTGACCGTTTCGTCGATCACGCGTTTCAGGAAGCGCGCGCCATACTGGATGCTGTAGCCCTTCGCGGCGAGGGCGGCGGCGGCCTCCTCCGTGTAACTCAGGCTCTTGCCGAAGCCACGCAGGTGGGCGTCCAACGCCGCGAGATGACGCTCTACAATCTGCCGCACCTCGCCTTCTGATAGCGGCGTGAAGACCACCACTTCATCGATCCGGTTGATGAACTCCGGTGAGAAGGCTTTTTCCAGCTCCGCCATGACATCCGATCGGATCGCCGCGAACTCCTTCCCTTCCTGGAGGAAGCCCATGGGACGCGTGAGGCTCTTGAAGTGCTCGGCGCCCAGGTTCGACGTCATGATGATGGTCGAATCGCTGAAGTAGACCTTCCGGCCGCGACCGTCCGTCATCCACCCCTCGTCGAAGACTTGCAGGAATAGATCGCGCACCCACCGATTGGCCTTTTCCATTTCGTCGAGCAGCACAATCGTGAAGGGGTGGTCGCGGATGGCGCTCGTCAAGACCCCGCCGCGCTCGCTGCCCACAATCCCCCGTGGCATACCGATGAGCTTGTCCACACCAAGCGTCGAGTCCGAGAATTCCGACATGTCCATCCGCACCATCTTCCGATCATCGCCGAAGAGGAACTCGGCCAGCGCTTTCGCCATCTCCGTTTTCCCCACGCCGGTGGGCCCCAGAAAGAGGAGAACCCCGTCCGGTCGCGCGGCATCCAACTTCAGTGGACCCTTGTTCAGCCGCAGCCGCCGCACGACCGCATCCTTCGCCTCCCGCTGGCCCACGATGCGACGATCCAAAACCTCCGGAAGCGCGTCGAAGGGGGGGATGCCGTCCCGAGCGATCATCGCATATGGAATCTTCGCCTCCTCCGCCACCACCCGCGCCACGTCCTCCGCGCGCACGATTTTCTCCTGGCCGTGGAACTCCACTTTCACGCACGCCGTGTTGAGCCATCCGATCGCCTTGTCCGGCAGCCGGAGGTGGTGCATGTAGCGCCGGGAGAGATCCATCGCCGCATTCAGCGCGGCGTCGGACACATTGACGCCATAATATTCCTCGTAGCGTTTGCCGGCCTCGGCCAGGATGGTTCGCGCATGCTCCGGCGAAGGCTCCTCCACGTGGACGATGCGGAATCGTCGCGTGAGCGCCTCATCCTCCTGGATGTGCATTTTGTACTCGGCCAGCGTGGTCGCTCCAACGATCTGAACCTCTCCTCTCGCAAGGGCGGAGCGCAGGATGGTGGCCGCGTCCGACGTGACGCCGAGCGCCGTGCCCGCCCCGATCATCGTGTGCGCCTCATCGACAAACAGGATGATGTCTTTCCGCTCGCGCACCTCGCGGATGATTTTTTCCATCCGATCCTCGAACATCCCGCGGAAGACCGTTCCCGCCACAAGCGTGTTCATCTGAAGGTTCACGATCTGGGCCTCGCGGAGCCGTTCGGGAATGGTCTGCGGTTCAAGCTCAAGCTTCCGTGCCATCCCCTCGGCCAGGGCGGTCTTGCCCACTCCCGCATCGCCCACGAGCATCACGGAGTTTTGCCTTTCCCGGTGGCAGAGAATTTCCACCATTTGCCGGAGCTCGGCTTCGCGTCCCACGAGCGGGGGAATGCGACCCTGAAGGGCCAGTTGATTCAGATTGACGCCGTACATGGCCAGGTGGGGAGGCAGGTCGTGCTTCCTTCGGCGCAGCTCAGCCCCGGACCTTCGATCGCGATGCCTGGTTTTGAGCCACTCCTGGACTTCATCGGGGCTGACGCCGAAGGACATCAGCATTCGGGCGGGGAGGGAATGCTCGTCCCGGAACATGGCAGCCAGGAGATCCGCTGAATGGATGAGATTCCGGCCCCTTTTCTGGGCCTCCTCCCAGGCGTGCTTGAAAACCATTTTCGTATCGCTGGGAATCCGCATTCCCACGCCGAGATACTGCTTGGCCGTGTGCATCTGGGCCCGCACGGCTTCGTCCACCAGGTCCAGCGGGAGGCGGACGTCGTCGGCCATCTCCTTGAACAAATCGTGTTCGATTTCGAGAAGGGCGAGGAAGAGGTGCTCGATGCCGAGGAAGAAATGCTGCCGCCGCTGGGATTCGTCGACCGCCCGCGTGAGAACGCGGAAGCAGCGTTCGGACATCTTGTTCTGGTATCGCGAGAGGTCGATCACCCGAACTCCTTCCGTTCAGAATACCAACGGAAGCGAAGAGCGTCAATCGAACGGCCGCTTGGGACCTTTCAGGCTGCTTTTCCAAGGACCGCCGGCCCTCAGCGACCATTTTGAATCGGGTTTGAATCCATGCACTTTCATAGGTTCCTCCGCTCTCACGTGAAGGTAAATGAAAAGAAGTGAAGGATCTTTCTTGACAGCTTGGCGCCACATCCGTATAATTAACTACTGTGAAGAAGGACGAAGGGCAATCCGGGGCTCCGTCTGCCATGGTCCGCCGGGACCCCCCCGCTCCCCTGCGGGCGGAGATCATGACCGTGAAGCAGGTGGCCGATTACCTCCAGATGGAATCGCACACGGTCTACAAGATGGCGCGCCTGGGCGAAATCCCCTCGTTCAAGGTTTCCGGTCGCTGGAGATTCAAACGCGATTTGATTGACGAATGGTTCCGGGAGAAATCCCTGGGACGAGTCCGGAAAGAGGCCTCATAGGTCATTTCAGTCCCAAGGAGGGCTGCGGGATGAAACGCACGGCATGGATGGCTGCAAGCGTGGCCCTGCTTTTTCTTTGGCTCGCCGAGGCACAGCCGATCGAAGTCTCCCCCCCCCCGCCACCCGGCGAGAAACTCTTCACTCTTTCCAGCCAGGATGCCGACCTCCGAATCATCCTTCAGGCTCTGGCCGATGAGATGGGCGTCAATTTGATTCTGGATCCGAAGGTGAAGGGTGTGGTCTCACTCAATCTCAAGGACGTACCCATTCAGGACATCCTCGAAGCGTTGTTGGGCGCCTATGACCTCGCCCGAACGGTCGACGGCGCCATCATGCGGATCGCGCCCAAGGGCGAGGCCGCGCCGAAGCAACTGGTCACGGAGGTCATTCCCGTTATCTACTCCGATGCCAACCAGATGCTCGCTCAGATCACTTCCCTGCTCTCCCCGGACGGACGCGCGAACGTGAACAGCCGCACGAATCACTTCCTTCTGACCGATACCCGCGAGAACGTGAACCGCGTAAAAGAGATCCTCCGCCAGATCGACACGCGCGTCCCGCAAGTGGAAATCGAGGCCAAGCTCGTCGAGCTCTCCACCTCTTTCAGTCGAAACCTCGGGATCCGGTGGGGTTCGCAGATCCGGGCGGGAGGCGACGTGCTGACCGGCGTTGGCGGCGCCGCGGGTCCGGGGCTTGGGAACTTCCTCGTCGACATGCCGGGTGGGGGCCGGCAAGGCATCGGCTTCACGGTGGGTCAAATCAGCAGCCTCGCCACCCTGAATGCCCAGATCCTCGTCGCGGAGAGCGATGGACTGGCCAAGATCATCTCCCACCCCAAGATCACCACGCTCAACAAGGAGAACGCCACGATTACGAGCGGAGAGACCATCCGGCTGCGGACGGGCGGAGGCACGGGGAGCGGCGGGGTGTCCGCGCCTGTCACGCTCACAGAGATCACGTCCGGTATCACCCTGAACGTCCTCCCGCTGATTTCTCCCGGGGGATACGTGGAACTCAAAATCACGGCCACTCGAAGCACGCTGAGCGGGAAGGCCATCGACAACGTTCCCGGCCAGGCAAGCAAGTCGGCCAACACCAACGTCCTTCTCAAGAACGGCGAAACAACCGTCATTGCGGGCTTGTATGAAACGGTGGACACCCGTTCTTCCGAGCGCGTGCCCCTGCTCTCCCAGATCCCCATCATCGGCTGGTTGTTCAAGAACATGGTCAAGTCGCACGATCAGACGGAGCTCCTCATCTTCATCACCCCGCGCATTCTCACTTCCTGACCCCGCCCGGCCCCTGTCGCGTCTCCCATCTCCTATCTCCCATTTGACATTCGGCCCTCCTCCGGGATAATCCACCGGGGCACGGAGGGATCTGAACAACCCGATCACGATCGAGACATATTCACCATGGCCAAGGCGCAGCAATCCATCATCGTCGATGTCTCCTCGAAGCACTTTTTCGAGGTGATAGTGGATTATGGCCGTTATCCGGAGTTTCTGCCGGAGGTCAAGAAGATCGACATCCTCGAACGGAAGAAGAATCACGCGATCGTGGGATTCGAAATCGACGTGCTCCGTCGGATCCACTACTCCATCTCACTCATTGAGAAGCCCTACAAATCCGTCGAGTGGAAACTTCACGAAAGCCCGTTTTTCAAGGAGAACAACGGCGGCTGGTATCTCACGCCCATGGGCAGGAGCAAGACCGAAGTCACCTACATGGCGGAGCTGGCCCTCCCGCTCCTGATCCCGAAGTCCATCACCAATATGCTTCTCCAAGTGCGCCTGCCGAAGATGCTCGAACTCTTCAAGGGCCGTGCCCAATCGATCACGAACAAGACCGTTGCCTAGGCCCCGACAGCGCCCTTCGCGACGCGACACATCGATCATCCTGCTCGCCGCGGGCGAGGGCCGACGGCTGGCGCATGGCGTGCCCAAAGGGTGGGTCTCCCTGGCCGGGCGCCCGCTTCTCGTCCGTGCCATCGAATCTTTTTCGTCTCTCCCCGAAGCCCTGGAAATCGTCGCCGTCGTCCATCCCTCGATCTATCGCCGCGCCCGGGCGTGGATGGTCGGCCATCGCGCGAGGGTGCCCGTAAAGTTTGTGCTCGGTGGCCGCACCCGGCAGGAATCGGTCCGCCGCGGACTGGAGGCCGCGGCCCGGCAGGCGCAGCTCATCATCACGCACGATGTGGCCCGGCCGCTCATCCGCGCCCGAATTACTCGGGAAGCCGTTCAGACCGCGCGGCGCTCAAAGGCCGCCGTCGTAGCCGCCCGAGCCACCGACACGCTCGTGCTGGCTCGGAGTTCCCGCCTCCAACGCGTCTTGGATCGAAAGGAGATCGCGGCCACCCAGACGCCGCAGGTGTTCGACGCGGCGCTCCTCAGATTGGCCCATGAGGCCGCCCGCCGAGACCGCTTTCTTGGCTCGGATGAGGCATCGCTCGTCGCCCGCATCGGCCACCAAGTTTCGCTCGTGTGGAACGACTCCCCCAATCTGAAAATCACCCACCCGCATGACCTCGTCGTCGCCGAAACCCTCCTGAAGCCAAGAGCTGACCGCTGATGGCTGGAAGCTTCCGAATCGGCTTCGGCTACGACATCCACCCGCTGGTGGAAGGCCGACCTCTCATTCTCGGCGGGGTTCGGATTCGATCTAAACTGGGGCTGGACGGCCATTCGGATGCCGACGTCCTCTGCCATGCCGTCGGAGAAGCCCTCCTCGGCGCGGCCGGACTCGGGGATCTCGGCCGGCACTTCCCACCCTCCAATCCCAGGTACAAGAACATCTCCAGCCTCACCCTTCTGAAGGAAATTCGCAGCAAGCTCCAACGGCGCGGTTGGATGATTCAGCAGGTGGATTCCACCGTTGTGCTGCAACTGCCTCGTCTCGCCACCCGGCTGAACGCCATGCGATCGACACTGGCTCGAACGCTCGCCATGAAACGGACGGATATCAACGTCAAGGCCAAGAGCCCCGAATGGCTCGGCCCCGAAGGCGAACTCCGCGCCTCCTCCGCCTTTGCGGTTGCCCTCCTCAAGTGCCCCCCCGCCTGACCCTTCGCCAAGGGGCGAGCATTGACTCAGGCTCCGGCCTAGACTAGACTAGACCTAGTTTAATTCAGGAGGCAACCATGCGTATGGTCAACATTCATGAAGCCAAGACACATCTATCGAGACTGCTTGAAAAGGTGAGCGCCGGCACGGAAGTGGTCATCGCCAAGGCGGGGAAGCCGCTGGCTCGCCTCGTTCCGATCGAACGGACAAGGAAACGCCGTCGATTGGGAATCCTGGCCGGCCGTTTCACGGTCCCCGATGACTTCGACACTCCTTTGCCCGACGACATACTCAAGGGTTTCGAAGAGGGCGATTGATGCGTCTCCTTGTCGACACGCACGTGCTCCTGTGGGCCGTGGCGGAGCCCGGCAGGATCCCGAAATCACACCGCGACCATATCGAATCGCCTGACAGCGAGGTGCTGTTCTCGGCCGCCAGCATCTGGGAACTGGCGATCAAACTCCAAGTGGGCCGGATTCAATTGCCTGTGGATCTGGAGGAGATCACCGCAGCCGCCGTCCGCATGGGCTTCAGCGAGCTTCCCGTGACCTCGGCGCATTCAGCGGAGATCAGACGACTCCCGCTCCACCATCGCGACCCCTTCGATCGCCTCCTCTTGGCTCAGAGCCTGCACGAGCCCGCTCGCTTCTTGACCGCAGACCGGGCGCTTGCGGCGTATTCGAACCTCGTGGATGTCATCACATAACCGCTCGATCGAAGGAATCCCTGTCTATTCTACGTTCGTTCCACCCTGACTGACGGGCACAGGGTCTGAAGAAGCGGCCCGCCCTATCTTCGCGGGGATTTCTTCCTGTCTTGAGGAGGGACGGTGGGAGGGCCTTGGGGTTGAGTCGTGGGTAGAGAGGCAGGACCTTTGCCCGGATCTTCGAGGATGCGGATTTTGTCGTCGCCCCAATACATCGTCTGACCGGCTTCGGCGGAGACGAAGACTTTCATGAGGCCGTCCAGTTCCCAGCCGCGGATGCCCTTGAGGAGGTCGATCACGAGCGAGCGGGGGATCTTCACCGCCCATCGCCCACCGCCCTCCGCCTGCCACTCCACCCTGTCGGCCACAACGGTCCCCTGGAATTTCGTCGTCGTCGCGAGCAGGCCGGCATTCTGCGGCGCGGAGAGATAGGCCGTAATCCACTTGCCCTCCGACTTGAAGTTCAGCGTATCCGGATCGACGTCCAGCCCCACCTTCACCGGCTCTTTCTCGGTGGTCTGGATGATCAGCGTGTTCGACCACACCTCTCCGATCCAGACCTTCGCGCGATCGTCGACAGTCTTAAAAGGATTCTCTTTGTTCCCATGCGGCCAGCGAAGTCGATAGGTGTCCGGAGGCACTCTAAGTAGCCCTACCTCCATGCAATGTTCGGTGTTGCGGCACGGAACGTTATGCGTTTGAGGCCCCACGTAGAAATCGCCTTCCCTGATGACCTCAGTCTGCACTCGCGAATCTCCCGGCTTCAGGAGCGTGAAGTCTGAGGTTTTTCTATACCGAACTTGTCCGAAGAAATACGGCTCAATTCGCTTGCCTTGCGAGTCGGTAATCTGGAACGGTCCTACCGCCATACGAAATAGATCGCCAATATTGGGCCTTGGGACAAGCAGATCTATTGTATCGTGGTTGCTCGTCACGAAATCAACTTCCCAGGGTTTGCCTTCCGGCCGGACCGGGGACGGCGTACCCAGCGCGGCGATCACTGGCCCATCAATCGCGTGGGCAGATCCACAGAACCACAACAACCCGAGAAGAACTAGAATTCGCATTGGCTTGGTGTGATTGGCACATCGGGGGGCTTCGGCTGTCCACACACTTCAGGGTCAGGGTTGTCTCCGCCACATTCCTGAAAACAGATGCTTTCGCAACTGTCTGCTCGTTGATCTGCCGAAAGTCCGTCAAGTGGTGTGAAATTTGGTGGAGTCGGATCACATTGGTGAACACGCTCGTGCAGAGTCGTGATTTCTAGGCTGCGGCCAGCCGGGGTACCCGCGTTGTCTGCACAGACCACGCTCTGCTTGGTCTGGGCGTCCGTGTATCCGCCGTTTCCTCGTCGGCAATTGTCGTCCCCATCATTTTTCACGCAGGCGAATCGGCTCGCATCGGTATTCTTGAAACATTCCTTCATCCTCGGCCCCAAACACGGCGGCGGAGTCGTCTTCCACGTCTTCTGGAGGCACGCCACGCGGTTTTCGCATTGGGATTGATCGGCCTCGCACGGGTCGTCGGCTTCGCACGAGAGCGCCCGCCTTGGGGCGAGATCGCCGGCCCGGTCCGGGGCGGGAGAGGGACTCGGTGCTTCCTCCAACACCTCCAGGATCGCCTTCACCTGCGAGGTCAACCGCTCAGCATCCGCCTCCCCCACTTTGAACACCTCCCGCCCGTAGGGCAACTTCTCAAACTCCAAATACATCGCCTCCGCCGGAAGTTCCCACTCCATCCGGTCC